>JAHFCA010000189.1 GCA_023249715.1 Elusimicrobiota bacterium | reverse complement strand
AATCGCTTTTCATTACATTTTTTTCTTTAACCAAGGATTCATAAGTGATTAAGATTTCCTGGATGTAGGCATCGCTCCATTTTTTGTATTGATCTATATTCCCCTGCAGAATAGCAATTGTTTTTTTGTCTCCGCTTTGTTTTAAATCCTGAGAAAGAAGAAAAAAATTAGAAGCGAATAATATTACGAAAATTGCCCAAGGAATAACTGGAATTTTTTTCTTTAATAAAAAGAAAAAGTTTAGATTGAATAAAATAATAAAAAAAGAAACCCCATAAACTCCCAACCATTCCGCGGTTTGGAGAAGGGGCGGAACGTTCCAGAAAGAATATCCCAAAATTCCCCATGGAAATCCGGTAAATAGATGCGAACGCGAATATTCTAGGGACACCCAAAGGGCTGCTACGGCGAGGATGGAAAAAGAAGGACTAAAACGATTGAGAACTATTTTTCCTAAATAGGAAAAGAGGCCCAATAAAGGCCCAGGTAGAGACTCAACGCAAAGAGAGCTAATCCCCCAATAAAGGTGTGGAGCCCCGCTGCCTGCAAGGTGGGAATAATCCAATAGAGCAGGCCACAAAAGGAGAGCGTTCCTGCGGCCCATCCCCACGCAAACGCTTTTTTTGGATTTACAGTTTCAAGGACGAATAGCAACGGCACAAAAGCAAAAGAGGAGCACCACCACAAACTCGCTTTCGGAAAAGATAAGGTGTACAGAATACTAGAAGTGGTTGCGAAAACTAAATTAGTTTTTGCTAGCGGCCGCAGCACTTTTTATATTTTTTGCCGCTGCCGCAAATGCAGGGATCGTTCCGGCCAATTTTTTTTACATCTATTGTGGCCGTTTTTGGAGATAAAAAAGAAGTGGCCATAGAGGGTATGGGTTGTGGAGCTTTTTTAGATTGGGATACGCTGCTCATTTGGAAGCTCTCTTTTTCAGTTTCCATTTTTTGTGGTGGCGCCGCTTGTGCCGCCGGCACAATATTAATTCTAAAAAGATATTCTACCGAACTTTCCCGGATGCGGCTCATCATCTGTTCAAACAGAGAAAAGGATTCTTTTTGGTACTCTATTTTTGGATCTTTTTGCCCATAGGCTCTTAAATTGATTCCCTTTTTAAGATGGTCCAAATTGTAGAGGTGCTCTTTCCAGGCAATGTCGATCATGTTGAGGAGAATCATTCGTTCCATTTCCGGCATAATGGTTTCTCCAACATTTTTTTCTCTTTCCATAAAACATTTTTCAATTTCTTGGTGGAGATGTTCTTTTAAAGAATCGCGTGTCCAGGAGGGGTTGAGGGTTAAATCTTCTTTAAGAGAAAAGGTTCTCTCTATCCAAAGGGTTAAACTTTTTAAATCCCAATTTTCTGGGTACACTTTTTCATCGCACCATAGTTCCAATTTCTCGTCTACGGATTCAAAGATCATATCTTTTACTTGTTGGGAGAGATCTTCCCCGTCTAAAATTTCGTTGCGTAAATCGTAAATGGCTTCCCGTTGTTTGTTCATGACGTTATCAAAGTCGAGGAGTTGTTTGCGGATATCAAAATTCATCGCTTCTACGCGTCTCTGGGCTCCTTCTATCTGGTGGCTGATCAGTTTACTCTCTATGGCTTCCCCTTCTTGCCAGGAGCCACCCAGGGTTTGTAGGACTTTGGAATCCATAAATTGGGAAAGTTTGTCGCCTCCAAACAGGCGTAAGAGTTCATCTTCTAAGGAAAGATAGAACCGGGAGGATCCGGGGTCCCCTTGACGGCCGCAGCGGCCCCGAAGCTGGTTGTCGATTCTTCGGGACTCGTGCCGTTCGCTTCCTAAAATGTGCAGGCCTCCCAACTTTAGAATGGCTTGGGCTTCTTCCGAGTTGGGCGGATTTCCTCCCAAGACAATGTCGGTTCCCCGGCCCGCCATGTTGGTGGCGATGGTTACGGTTCCTTTTCTGCCGGCTTGGGCGATAATTTGCGCTTCTTGTTCGTGATATTTCGCGTTTAAGAGGTGGTGTGGAATTCCTTTTTTGCGCAGCAGCCCAGAAAGTTTTTCGGATTTTTCTATGGAACGGGTTCCTACGAGAACGGGTTGCCCTTTTTTCCAGAGCTCTTCGGTTTCTTTAAGAATGGCATCGTATTTTTCCCGTTCTGTTTTATAGATAATATCGGGATAATCCATACGGATCATTACCCGATGGGTTGGAATTTCCACGACATCTAATTTATAAATTTCCCAAAACTCTTCGGCTTCAGTGAGGGCCGTCCCGGTCATTCCCGCTAATTTTTGGTACATCCTAAAATAGTTTTGGAATGTAATGGTGGCGAGGGTTTGGTTTTCCTGCGCGATCTTTAAATTTTCTTTTGCTTCCACCGCTTGGTGCAACCCTTCGGACCAACGTCTTCCGGGCATGAGCCTTCCCGTAAATTCATCGACAATGATCACTTCGCCATCTTTAATGACGTAATCCACGTCTCGCCGATAGAGGTGGTGCGCTCTTAAAGCCTGCGTGAGATGGTGCACCCATTCGCCGGAAAGATCGTCGTAAAGATTTTTTAACCCCAACAATTTTTCACATTTAGAAATTCCCTGCTCGGTAAGCGTGGCGGTGTGGGCTTTTTCATCGATTAAAAAATCGAAACCTTTTTCTAACTTTTCGCCAGAATATTTCGCGTCGATTTCTTCTTTTTCTGTAATAAAACGCCCTTTTAAGTGCGGAATAATTCTGTTGATGATGTAATATTTTTGCGTGGATTCTTCGGCGGGCCCCGAAATAATCAGCGGGGTTCGGGCTTCGTCAATTAATATGGAGTCTACTTCGTCTACAATAGCATAGTGAAGCGGGCGCATAACTCTCTCAGTTTTGCGCACGACCATGTTATCTCTTAAATAATCGAAGCCTATTTCATTATTGGTGACGTAGGTAATATCGCAGCTGTAGGCGCTTTTGCG
>JAHFCA010000053.1:6308-8661 GCA_023249715.1 Elusimicrobiota bacterium | reverse complement strand
AAGGAAGTAAATTAGGTTTAGACGATCAGAATTTTTCTCTGGAAGGAGGCAAGACAGGTCTGGTAAAAGTGGGAGTGAGTTATGATCAAACTCCTCACATTTTTTCCACTGCTGGCAAATCCTTATTCGTTTCTAATGGGAATGGGTATCTTGGATTTCCTAACCAACTTCAGAGTGCGTTGCAAACCAGTTTAAACAACTCCACGGCGACATTCTCGGATGTTCCTTATGTGCCGCTTCAAACTAGGAGAGACACCCTTTCCGCGTTTGTGCAAACCATCTCCGGAGATACTCTTTCTCTGACGGTTGCCGCCAGTCAGGAAAATAGAAATGGAAATCGTCCTTTAGGGGTTAGTTTTGGCCATGGTTCTTTAGTGGAAGTTCCGGAGCCAATTCGTTACCATACTAAAGAAATTTCCGCTGTCATGGAACTCAATCAGCCGGGATTTAGCCAACGATTTAGTTTCATGAGCTCCTTTTTTATCAATGAAATCGATGAACTCGTTGTGGATTATCCTTGGAGAGCTACTCCCAGCGCCATCACTGCGAGCGGAGGTTCTACACCGGATAAAGGGGGGTATGGTTTAGCTCCAGACAATCAGGCGTATCAATTTAATTATCGGGCGGGAATTAATTTGCCTGTATGGAATGGACGCTGGAACAATTCCATTTCATATGGTTGGATGATTCAAGACGATAAATTCCTTCCTATGACTGTAAACCAAGCTATTATCAATCGAGCCGCGGCGCTGGGACTTTCTTTGGCTCCTTCCCAATCGAGTTTAGAGGGTAAGGCAAAGACGTGGAATGCTTCTTCTAATCTTACTTTAAATCCTATTAAGGAATTAACTGTAAAAGGCAAGGCAAACTTTTACGATTATAAAAACCAAACTCCGGAAATATTGTTACAACAATATATTCCTTACGATGCCACTCTTTCTACTTCTGTGCCCACGGCCGGATTTAAGCCGACCAGCCAAAGAAGAAGTCTGCCCATTGCCTATTCTAAACTCAATGCCGGGGGAGATGTTTCGTATCAGCTTCTCTCTAACTTAGATGTTACAGCGGGTTACAGTTGGGAAAGAATAAACCGAGTGCATAGAGAAACAAAACGCACGGATGAGCATGGAGTCACTTTATCCATGGATTATCGGCTTAAAAATTGGATTAACTTAAGGCCTTCTATTATGCGGTCTAACCGCTACTACGATCATTACAGCGCCGAAGAGATTGCCGAAGAAACCTTTCCTTTGGGAGAAGAAGTGAATAGCGTTGGACAATTGCCCGAGTTGAGAAAACTAGATCAAGCGGTGCGATTGCGCGATGTCACCGGAATTAAGATGACGATAGATCCTCTTGATTCTCTTTCCATTGCCGTGGAATATCTTTACCGTTTAGACGACTATTACGGAAGCCAATACGGGTTATTAAAAGAACTTAATTTTTCTTATAACCTGGAAGTTTTATATCAACCTCTGGAAGCGCTCTCTTTGTATGCGGATTACGCGAGGGAAGAAAGCATTTCAGATATGAAATCCCGTTATCGGGAGCCCGGGAGCGCCACTCGTATTCCCTATGATCGTGAAACCAGCGACTGGGTTGGCCGTTTAGAAGATAAAACCGATACCATTGGAGTTGGAGCTGACGCCGAGCTCGTAAAAAATAAATTAGGTTGGGATGTTCGCTATTCTCTGAGCCGTTCTGAAGGAGAAATGTTAGCGAGCAATACTAGCGCTATTTTAGTGAGCGCTTCCGAAGGAGGAGGGAGCGTCTCTTCTCAATGGACAGGATCCGCGGTGAGCAATTTCCCTGGAACAAAAACGGAACTGCATAGAATAGCTACTTCCGTAAGATGGAACTTTATAGATAACTTTTCAGCAAAATTGAGTTACGCTTATGAGCGGTACATGGAAACAGACTTTGCCTTCGACAATATTGCTGTGTGGCAAGCTGCCTGGGCTCAGTCTGTATTCTTGGACGCGGGGCAAGGCAATTACGATGCCCACGTCATTGGCTTAGGGTTAACCTATAAATTCTAAAGGATAAGAATGATTAAAAAACTAGCCTCTTTGAAGTTATTTTTTGTCATATCCTTTTTAATGATGGGAGCCATGACCGTTGGGACTCTTCTTCCGCAAAATCCGAATTTTTCTTCCTTTCAGATCACCAAAGATCCGGGAACTCCCATTGTCTACGCCGGCTTTCTGCTTTTGCCTTTCGGACTGTTTTTATCTTTTTACGGAGGGAAAAAATGAGCGCGTTTACAATTAATTTTTCTTTTGCGGTTTATCTTTTGGCTCTGTTAAGTTTTGGGACGGGATATCTCTTTAAACGAAAATTTTTTCAGTGGATC
>JAHFCA010000053.1:3065-6298 GCA_023249715.1 Elusimicrobiota bacterium | reverse complement strand
GGGACTCTTCTTCCGCAAAATCAACCACTAGAAAAATATCAGGCGATGATTTTTCCCGCTCTATTCCAAATTTTTCAAAAATTGAATTTTTTTGATCTGTTTCATTCCGCATGGTTTATTTTTTTAATGTTTTTTTTGGGTTGCAACACCGCTGCCTGTCTCTATACCCGTATTGCCAAGAATAGTTTCAATCAGCTGCCGTGGGGAGCCATTACCAGTCACTTCGCTTTTCTTATTATTTTATTAGGGGGTGTCATGAGCGGCTTTAGCGGCCAAAGAGGGATGCTCTCTTTAACGGTGGGACAAACGGATTGTTGTGTGCCGCCATTAGGGCGGGACGGTCCCACCATTCACCTTCCTTTTCAGGTAAAGCTTGTCAATTTTAATGTGGATTATTACGATTCGGGAAAACATAATCTCTACGTCAGCCATGTGAAAGAAGGTTGGAAGGAAACTATTACGGTGGAGCCTGGGAAGAAGTATGGCATAAAAATAAAGTTCTTTGACGCTATGGTCTAACGGGAGGCCTTTTAATAAAAGGCTCGGACGCCGCAATGCGCTTGAAGCAACGTTTTAAAAGTGTTGCATTGTTTTTAAGCGCTTCTCGATGCGGAAATTCAGGTTCAAATCCTGATAGCGTCTCCATTAGTCACAGAGATTGTAAAGATTATATGAGGAGGACAACTATGGGGAAAATAAAAGTCTATTCTTTGGGAATAGCGGGAATATTGGCGATCGGTTCTTATTTAAGCGCGAATCCGCCCGCCGCGGGTCCGGCGCAAAAGAACTTCGACGCCCAATGTTCTTCATGTCACGGTAAAGACGGTAAAGGGAAGGCGGCCATGGCTAAGGTGTTCAAAGTGGAGCCCGCGGCTCTCGACCTTGCAGACGAGGAAACTCTTAAAAAGAGCGAGGGCGATCTCGTTAAAATTATTCTCGGCGGGAAGAATAAGATGCCTGCGTTTAAGGGCAAGATGTCGGACAAAGACGCTGCCGATATCCTTACCTATGCGCGTTCGTTAAAAAAAGAGAGTAAGTAAAATAGGATATTCGCGTGCAATCTGATATTAAAAGAAAAAATATAGGGGTAAAATAAATGGAAGAGGCAACTCAGGAAGAACTGACTCGCCGCTCTTTTTTAACGCGCTCTATTGTAGCGGCAGGTGGCCTTATAACAGCTCTTTTTGCGGGCGTAGGCGGGGGGTATTTTCTTTCTCCTCTCTGGAATAAGAAAAAAGAGTCGTGGATCGATTTAGGCTTGACTTCCGATTTTAAGGAGGGGGTTCCAAAAAAAGTAGATTTTACCGTCCGTAAAAAAGATGCCTGGGCTACCATCGAAAGTAAGTCTTCCGCGTGGATCGTTACCACCGATAAAAAATCGTTTATCGCGTTCGATCCCAAGTGCACCCATTTGGGATGTCCCTATCGCTGGAACGACGAGAAAAAACAGTTTCTATGTCCCTGCCATACGGCCACTTTTTCTGTGGATGGGAAAGTTATTTCAGGGCCTCCTCCCCGGCCATTGGACAGGTATCCTACTAAAGTGGTGGGCAGCCATTTAATGATCCTTCCCGATATTTCCAAGGAAGCGAAGGTCTAAAAATGTCTAAATTGGAGCTCCTCTGGAATTGGTTTAAATCAAGGCTTGGATTAGTAGAAATCTGGACCGCCCTTTTTGCCCGAAAAGTTCCCGAAGCGAAAGGTTGGGCGAGTTGGCTTTACACATTGGGAAGCGCTTCTCTTTTGGTATGTGTCGTCCAGGCCGTTACCGGGGCGCTCTTGGCGATGAATTATGTTCCCTCGCCGGACCACGCTTACGATTCTATCCGTTTTATAGAGGACCAAGTCGTATTGGGGAGTTTTGTCCGGGGATTACACCATTGGGGAGCCACTTTTATGGTGGTGATTGTTTCTCTCCATATGCTGAGAGTTTATTTTATGGGTTCTTACAAATATCCCCGGGAGGCCACGTGGATAGTAGGGGTGGGACTCTTTCTGCTAGTCATGGGATTTAGTTTTACAGGGTATCTGCTCCCTTGGGATCAAAAGGCCTACTGGGCCACCATGGTTGGAACCAATATCGCTTCCCAAGCTCCCATTCTGGGAGAGTATATCGCGAAAATTTTGAAGGGTGGCGATGAAATGGGGGCCGTCACTCTCACCCGTTTTTACGCGATTCATACTTTAATTCTCCCCGCGTTTATTCTTATCGCCATCGCGATCCATCTATTTTTAGTGGTCTGGCACGGTATTTCGGAGCCTCCCGCAAAGGGAAAGGATTCTATTTAAGTGGATTGGAAAGAAAAATATTCTGAATATTATAAAAAACTTAAAATGGAAGGGAAGCCGTTTTTCCCGTATGCTGTCTTTAAAGATACCCTAGTCGCATTTCTTATTTTGGGAGCGCTTTGCTTTTTGGCATACCATTTTGGAGCAGGGCTAGAGGACCCGGCGGATCCTACCGATTCCAACTATAACCCAAGACCCGAGTGGTACTTTCTCTTTTTATTCCAAGCCTTAAAACTTTTCCCGGGCCATTTTGAATCGATTGTGGCGGTGGTTTTACCAACGGCAGGGGTTCTTCTGCTATTGCTCCTTCCTTTTATCGATCGGGGCCCCGAACGCCATTTTCTGGATCGGCCAATTTTTAGTTTTCTAGGATTAGGTACTTTGTTGGGAATAGGCTATTTAACCTATTTGGGCGCCACCAGCCCATTAACGAACCCCATGATTGAAAAGGATCCCCTGGTATTTAAAGGTCAGCGGCTTTATTCTGAATTAAAATGCGGTTATTGCCATAAAATTTCTGGCAAAGGGGGCAGCTTGGGTCCGGAACTGGACAAAGTCGTTTCTCAGGAAACCGAGGAGTGGCTAAAAAAACATTTTCGAGATCCTCAGACGGTATCGCCGGGCTCTCCTATGCCCAAACTCAATCTTTTAGAGGACGAAATTCAGTCGTTAGTCGCCTACATGATCTCTCTGGGTGGCGGCGGAGGGTATACTGAAGAAGCTAAAAAAGTTTTTGAAGAGAACTGCGCCGTTTGCCATAAGATTGGCTCGGAAGGCGGGGAGGTGGGGCCCGATTTAAGTTTAATTGGTTCCGCCCGGGACAAAAATTATATTAAGAAGTATATGGAGGACCCTGTAAAATTAAATCCAGATTCCACCATGCCGGGATATAAAGGGCAATTGACAGACGTTCAGCTGGAAGATATTGCCCGCTATTTAGCGGC
>JAHFCA010000053.1:0-3055 GCA_023249715.1 Elusimicrobiota bacterium | reverse complement strand
CGGCGCAGAAATAAATTAGCAGGTTCGTAAAGGCAGTAGGGTTCTTCGGCGAGAATGTTTCCGCTAGGATAGTAGCCCCGGGCTCGGCAGCCGCCGCAAATTTCTTTAAAGCCGCAAATCCCGCATTTTCCTTCTAATAAATTCGGATCTCTCAAGCTCCTAAATTCCGCAGAATTTTTCCACAGTTCCGAAATAGGAGTTTCCTTTATGTTTCCTATTTTTGCGGGAAGGTAACCGCAGGGGAAAACATCTCCTTTGTGGGAGATAAAGCAGATGTTAATTCCCGCCAGACAGCCGAGGCGGGGTTTCCCGGCGGAAGATTGGTTTCCTTTTCTTTGCTCGCTGACTCGGTAATATTGGGGAGCGCAGATCGCGCGCACCTCTATTTTTTTTTCTTCCTGTTTATTGTCAATCCATTCCAATTGTTTCTCTACTTCCTCCGGAGAAAGCATTTGGGTGGTGGCAATCTGAATACCGCAGCCGACGGGCACTAATAAAAACAGATACAGCGCGTGGGCTTTGAGCTCACAGGAAAGATCATAAATCTGTTGGAGTTCATTGACGTTCTGTTTGGTGATGGTAAAGTTGATTTGAACTTTTATTCCGGCGCTTTGCAGATTTTTTAACCCCAGGATAGCCCGCGCAAACATGCCTTGCCCCCGGAAGTAGTCGTGCGTACGGGCGCTCCCGCCGTCCAGAGAGATAGAGGCGTAATAAATTCCGGCCTCTTTGGCTTTCCGGGCTATCTCTTGAGTAACCAGGGTCCCGTTGGTTGAGAGGGCTACGGGTAACCCTTTTGATTTTGCATACGCCGCAATCTCAAAAATATCTTTACGATACAAGGGTTCTCCGCCGGACAAAATGAATACGGGATGTCCCATGGAGGCGAGGTCGTCAATGATTTGGCACGCTTCTTCCAGATTTATCTCTTCCGGAGAAATTTTATTTAGAACATCTATCCGCCGGCAGTGAATACAGCGCAAATTGCAGGCGGCTGTGGTCTCCCAGTAAACGCGTTTGAGTATGGGGACTTCAGTGATTGCGCTCATAAATTTAAAATGGATTCATCCGGAGCATGGCGGCTATTTTACGGCAGAGTAAATTTCTGGATTTTCTTTGCCGCTTACCCGCAGAGTGCCGATGGCGCCCTTCTCAACTCGAAAAATAGAGTGATCCAGCAACGTATAGTTTCCGGGCACTTCTAAACTAAACTCTACCACGGAAGCGCTTCCTGCCGGCACCAGAGTTGTTTGTACATTTTTAGTGGGGTCTAAAAGAGACCCTTCTCTGTAGACACGGTCAAAAATTTCTCCAATCATATGAAATGAAGAAACTAAGTTAGGGCCCCCGTTTCCAAAAAAGATTCTCACTTTTTCTCCCACATTGGCTTGTAGAGCGCGACTTTCCTGTAGAGAACCGACTCTCCCGTTTAAAACTACATAGGTGGGTCGTTCTTCTTCGGCTTTTTCTGCCGAGAAGCTTTGCAGTCCTTCTGTTCCAAATGGTTCTTTGGTGTAGAATTCTCCTTGCATTAAATAGAACTCTCGGTCCACTTTGCTTAACCCGGCTTTTGGTTCCACTAAAATTAATCCATACATTCCGTTGGCAATGTGGTGGGTTACCGGAGGAGCCGCGCAATGGTACACGTAAAGGCCGGGATTCAACATTTTAAACCGCGCTACTTTGGTTTCCCCAGGTTTAACTAATGTAATCGCTGCTCCGCCTCCGGGACCCGTTACCGCGTGAAAATCCACATTGTGGTCCATTCCGCTTTCTTTCGGATTTGTAATGTTAAGTTCCAGAGTGTCGCCTTCTCTTAAACGCACAAAAGGTCCTGGAACTGCGCCGTTAAAAGTCCAAAAAACATATTTGGTGTCTTTTTCCAAACCTTCCATGAGAACTCCTTCTTTTTCCTCGGTCTTCAAGTTCACGCGCACAATCGCTTCTTCTTTTCGGGTTATGGCGGGGGGTACTTGAGGCGCGGCAGTCACAATGGCCTCTTCAATTTTTTGGGCCGCTAAAACATTTTGGGCTCCGCGAAAAGCGGGGGTCGACAATAGCGCAACTACTAACAGAGCGATGATTCTTTTTTTCATAGATATTTCCTCCAGTGTTCTTTTATTTTTGTGCTAAATCGATTTCCCCGTAAAGTTCTTCGCAGCGCTGGGGGTTTAACCGTTTAAATTCTTCTAGGAGTTTTACTTTATGTTCCAACCAGACCGCCTCATATTTTTCTTTTTCTCTCTCAGAACCAGCGGTAATATAGTTCCAAATTTTTTTAGTGTCTTCATGGGTGAGAATCTTGCAGGCTCCGCAGCACGGAGGCTTCATCGCAACTCTTTTGATAGAGAGAATCCACGTTTTTTTGTCCGATTCTGTGAGCGTTACATTTTTGGCAAAAGCTACCCTGGGGGCCAGCATTAAAAAGGCAGTGGGTATCCATAGGCTCAAATAGAATTTCATATACCTGGTGGAGGCAGCGAATTTGCCAAAAAGATAATGAAATTATTACAAAAAAAGTAGAAAACAGGACGTTTTATTTTTTAATGAGACAAATTTATCCCAATTTAAATAAATGATTTATTTTATGGAAACTTGGGTTTCTATGGGGGTGACGGCGCCAATGCCGTGGGTTTTAAGGGAGCAGACTAAATACCATACGCACCAAAGGAGCACGACGAGGTAAAAAATCTTTAAATACCAAGGGATTGGGCGGTCTTCTTCGCGAATGTTTTCAGGAAATTCCATTTTTGTTCTCCTTCTTATCTTCTCTATCGTCCAACATCTCAAATTTGCTCTTTTCTAAGTTTTTCCATTGCCCCGATCGCATAAACCAAATAAAAAATAAGAGCGCAGCCAGAAATACGCACAAGCTCACGCCAAGAGTGAGCCAGTAGGCTCTTAAGAAGCCGCTGATGCTGGCAATACATTGAGGGCAATTCATATTTTTTCTATTTCAGGGACAATAAATATTCCGACAAGTTATCCAGCTCCTCATCCGAAAGAAAGGCAAAAGACGGCATAATGGAGCCCTCCACCACGGCGCGAGGATTTT
>JAHFCA010000052.1 GCA_023249715.1 Elusimicrobiota bacterium | reverse complement strand
GGGCATCTATCGTTATGGGAACTTTTTGCTCCCCATGGACGAGTCGTTAAGTTATATCGTGCTCGATTGCGGGGGGAGACCTTATTTTGAGTATTCTGTACCTTTTAAACCACAGTCTAAGGCCCCCATTTCCTTTGAACTCTTTGAAGATTTTTTTCAGGCACTCGCGATGAACGGAAAAATGAATTTACATATCCAACTCTTAAAGGGTAGAAATAATCATCACATTGCCGAATCGCTCTTTAAAGGGTTTGCCAAGGCTCTTGCCCAAGCGGTTCAAGTTAAAAATAAAAAGGGCGGAGTCCCTTCGACTAAAGGCTCCCTTTAATAAAAATGAGTTCACAGCTCAATGTAGCGCTCATTAATTATGGGATGGGGAATCTGAGAAGCGTCTCGAAAGCGATTGAAAATAACGGAGATAAAATCTTTTGGGTTCAGTCTGCCAGAGGTCTAAAGAATAAGGATATTTTAGTGCTTCCCGGTGTGGGGGCCTTTGGACAAGCGGTTTTAAATCTAAAAAAACTAAATCTAATGGAACCCATTGTTGAATGGATCAAGGAAAAAAAACCTTTTTTAGGGATTTGTTTAGGATATCAACTGCTCTTTGAAGCGAGCGAAGAAAATAAGGGTAACGCTAGAGGTCTTGGTATTTTTAAAGGAACTGTAAAAGGCTTTCCTAAAATAAAAAATTTAAGGATTCCGCATATGGGGTGGAACCAACTGAATTTAAACAAAAGGGCAGCGCTTTATACTGCGCTTCCTAAAAACCCATATTTTTATTTTGTACATTCTTATTTTCCTGTGCCTGAAGATAAAACGATTATTTCCGCTGAATGTAACTATGGAATAAATTTTGCCGCTAGCATTCAAAAAGAGAATCTGTTCGCATGCCAGTTTCACCCGGAAAAAAGCAGCTGCAATGGGTTAACTCTCATTAAAAATATTTTTAACATTTATCGTAAAAGCAAATAGGCGAATGCAATGCTGATGATACCCGCCGTTGATATAAAAGCCGGTTCTTGCGTGAGACTCTTACGAGGAGACCCGAATAAGGTCACTACATATTCTTCCGACCCATTTCAGATGGCGAAGCACTGGGTAGAAAAAGGAGCAAAACGGTTACATATTATTGACTTAGATGGAGCTTTTACTGGATCCCCGCACCATTTAGAGGTCGCTGGGAAAATAAAAAAAGAGATCGGATGCGAAATTGAGTTTGGGGGCGGATTAAGGGAAAAGGAGACAGTAAAAAAAGCGCTCGATTTGGGAATAGATAAACTTATTTTAGGAACGGCCGCTTTAGGAGACGTCCCCTGGGTTAAAAGCGCTTTAGAATGGCATAGGGAACGCTTTATGGTTGCCATCGATGCCTGGGAGAACCGAGTAACGATTGAGGGTTGGAGAGAAGATTATCCCTTTAGCATCGAAGAGGCATTAAAGCGAGTGGAAGAACTTAGTTTTCAAGAAGTGATCTACACCGATATCAATCGGGATGGAGCCTTAGAAGGACCAAACTTTACCGGTATTAAGAGAATTGTTTCTTTAACGCGGATGGCTGTGATCGCCTCCGGGGGTATTACAACCATTGAGGATGTAAAAGAACTTAAAAAAATAAGCGGATTGCGCGGGATAGTGATTGGCAAGGCCCTTTACGCAAATAAATTATCGCTTACAGAAGCTTTGGCTTTACCCTAATGGCGTTAGCATTACGAATAATTCCCTGCTTAGATGTCAATAAAGGGCGCGTCGTAAAAGGCACTCGGTTTCTAGATCTAAAAGATGCCGGGGATCCTGTAAGTGTTGCTAAACGATACGATGTGGAAGGAGCAGACGAGGTTATTTTCTTAGATATTACGGCAAGTTCAGACAATCGGAAAATTATGCTGAATGTGGTAAAAGCTTGTGCCGAACAGATTTTTATTCCTCTTACGGTGGGAGGGGGAGTTAGAAATTTAGAGGATATCCGAACCCTCTTACAGTCCGGAGCGGATAAAGTTTCCATGAATACAGCAGCTGTTCAAAATCCAGATTTAATTAATAAATCTTCTGATACCTTTGGATCGCAATGTATTGTGCTTGCGATTGATGCGAAACGAACACCATCAAAAAAGTGGAACGTTTTTATTCATGGCGGAAGAACGGATACCCAACTCGATGCTATCGAGTGGGCTAAAAAGGGTCAAAAGCTGGGAGCGGGAGAAATACTTTTAACCAGCATGGATCGAGATGGAACAAAAGCAGGGTATGATTTAGAATTAATAGAGCGTCTTACTTCCACACTCACTATCCCAGTTATTGCTTCAGGCGGAGCGGGCACTTTGGACCATTTTTATAGCGCATGGAGGTCGGGAGCGAGCGCTTGTTTGGCCGCCTCTTTATTTCATTACAACCAGCTCTCTATAGCAAAAGTTAAAAAATATCTCAAAATAAAAGGAGTTCCTATTCGGATATGAAATCGTATGCATGGTTAGATACCCTTAAATGGGATGAGCAGGGTCTTATCCCTTGCGTGGTGCAAGATGCAAAAGACCGCACGGTATTAATGGTAGCGTATATGAATAGAGCCTCTCTTTTAAAAACCTTAGAAGGGGGAAAAGCCTGCTTTTGGAGCCGGTCTCGTAAAAAGTTTTGGCTTAAAGGGGAAGAGTCGGGCAACTTTCAGGTGGTGAAAAAAATTTCAGTGGATTGTGATCAGGATTGTTTAGTGATTCAGGTAGAACAAAAGGGCGGAGCCGCTTGCCATACCGGCATGAGAAGTTGTTTTTACAGAACAGTAAATGACCAAAATGGAGAGTTAGTGGAGGAGGGAGAGAAAGTATTCGATCCCAATAAAGTTTATTCGCAAAAAAAATAATGTTTCCAGATTTTAAGACATTTAAACAATTAAGCCAAAGCCATTCTTTGGTGCCAACATTTTTAGAGATGCCGGCAGATTTAGAGACGCCAGTAACGGTCTATCTAAAAGCAGGGGCCCCAAAGAAATATAGCGCTTTATTAGAAAGTGTGGAAGGACTCGGGAGTTCTGCCAGACATTCTTTTATTGCGGTTTCGTATCACTATCGATTTGAGTGCTCTAAAAATCGAGTTCAAATTTATTCTTTAAGCTCAAATTCTAAAGAAGTTCTCATTGAAAAACGGGATGAAGATAAACCTCTGCTGGCGTTAAAGAAACTGCTTCAGCAATTTAAGCCAGTAATTTTGCCGGAGTTGCCCCGTTTTTGCGGAGGGGCGATTGGGACCGTAAGTTATGATATGGTGCGAAACTTTGAAAAAGTTCCTCAAATACACCCCACAGAAAATGAAACTCCCGATGGGCTATTTCTACTAACGGATGAATGTATTGTTTTTGACCATTGGAAACATAAACTCTTTCTGATTAAATGGAATTTAGTTTCAGATAAAAGTGAAAAGGGTTTACTAAAGGCTTATAAAACTTCTGAACTTACCTTAAGAAAACTGGAAGAAGATATTAAAAATAAAAAAATATCTGGGAAGAACAGGAATCAAACTCTAGGATCTTCTATGGGGAAAGTGCGCTCTAATTTTTCTAAAGAGGAATTTTGTAAGGCGGTTCTTAAGTGTAAAGAATATATTCGGGCGGGAGATGTCATTCAGACAGTTCTATCCCAAAGATTTGAATTGGAGTGCGCACTGGATCCGTTCCAGGTTTATAGAGCGTTGCGGATGATAAATCCTTCTCCCTATCTTTACTATCTCAATTTTCAACATTTCTCTGTGGCTGGATCGAGCCCAGAAATTTTAGTGCGTAAAGCGGGGGACACCGCTACCGTACGCCCTATTGCCGGAACGAGGCGACGTGGAAAAACAGTAGAGGAAGATATTGCGCTGGAAAAAGAGTTGCTCTCTGACGAAAAAGAAAAAGCGGAACATTTGATGCTGGTTGATTTAGGAAGAAATGATTTGGGCCGCACCTGCCAAAGCGGAACTGTAAGAATGGAAAATTTTATGTCAGTGGAACGGTATTCGCATGTAATGCATTTAGTTTCCACCGTAACCGGCCGCCTAGATAAGGGAAAGGATGCCTTCGATCTGTTTCAGGCTTGTTTTCCTGCTGGAACGGTAACCGGAGCCCCCAAAATTAGAGCGATGGAAATTATTGAAGAGCTGGAAAAAAGAAGGCGAGGTCTCTATGCCGGATCCATAGGATACTTTTCTTATTCCGGAGATATGGATATGGCGATTACTATTCGGACGATTCTTTTTAAAGATCATAAAATGTATATACAGGCGGGAGCGGGAATCGTGGCAGATTCTATTCCAGAACGAGAAGAAAAAGAGACGCGTTCTAAAGCCCAAGCACTCTTTAAAGCGATAGAACTAGCGCACAGTGGAACCCTATGATTTTAATGATTGATAATTTTGATTCTTTTACATTTAACCTCGTCCAATATTTTGGAGAATTAGTAAAGGAGACTCAAAAAATTTTAGTTTATCGGAACAATGAAATTTCAGTGGATGCAATTAAAAAACTAAAACCCAGTTCCATAGTTATCTCTCCAGGTCCCTGTACCCCCAAGGAAGCGGGAATTTCTACTGCGCTATTCGAACACTTCCATAAAACGACTCCAATATTAGGCGTTTGCTTAGGTCACCAATGCTTGGGAGCTGCCTTTGGCGGAACTATAATTCGAGCCGGTAGACTCATGCATGGGAAAACCTCACCCATCTATCACAATAAAAAAGGACTTTTTCAAGGACTCTCTAACCCTTTTCAAGCGACGCGATACCATTCCCTATTGGTTGATTGGAAAAGTTGCCCAAAAAATCTTGCAGTGACTGCCTGGACTAAAGAAAAAGAGATTATGGGCCTCCAACATAAAGATTTCCCTTGGATTGTGGGAGTCCAGTTCCATCCAGAGTCTATCTTAACCTTAGAAGGTAAAAAGATTTTAAAGAACTTTTTAAATTTGAGGGCAAAATAATTATGTACCCCTCTTTATTGCTAGAAACCCTTATAAACCATAAAGATCTCACAGAAGACGAAGCGAGCGTATTAATGAATGAAATTTTAAATGGAAATTTAACTACGGCGCAAACTGCGGGATTTTTAACGGCTTTAAGATCGAAAGGGGAATCTATTTCTGAAATCATCGGATTTGTAAAAGCTCTTAGAAACTCCATGATTAAGGTCGCTGTAAAATCTAAAGTTCTTATTGATACGTGCGGAACAGGAGGGGATGGAGCCGGAACGTTTAACATTTCGACGGCGGCAGCTTTTGTAGTTGCAGGCGCCGGTTTTAAAGTGGCAAAGCATGGCAACCGCTCCGTTTCCAGTTTATGCGGCAGCGCCGACGTGTTAGAAGCGCTGGGAATAAAAGCGGATATGTCTAAAGCAGTGGCGGAGCGATGTTTGGAGGAGATTGGAATTACCTTTTTATTTGCGCCCCTCTATCACCCAGCCATGAAAAATGTAGCTCCAGTTAGAAAAGAGTTAGGCGTGCGCACCGTATTCAACTTGTTGGGCCCCTTACTCAACCCCGCCTTATCGAACGTGCAAATCATAGGCGTTTCTAAACCCGAATTAGTACCGTTAATGACTCGGGTATTGCAAGCGTTACAAGGGGATAGGGGATGCGCCATTATTCTCCATGACTCCGGATTAGACGAATGGTGTCTCACCCAAGCAGCTCAGGCAAATTTAATTTTAAACGGGAGGGTTAAAAATTTAAAGTTACCTACGGAACTTTTAGGTTGTACCCAGTTGGATTTCAAGGATTTAAAGGGCGGAGACGCCAAGACAAATGCTCAAATTATTTTAGATATTCTGAATGGAAAAGAGGGGCCCTTTAAAAATATTGTTATAGTAAACGCAGCTTTGGCGATTTACTGCGCCAAATTAATAGAAGGGGACACGGGCTTTTTCTTAGAGGATGCGGGAAAAGCGGCGCAAAACTCTATCCGGTCTGGAACCGCCTTAAAAAAATTGAATGATTTTAAAGAATGGAGTCATAAAATTTGAATACAGTTTTTGAAGACATTTTAAAGATAAAGCGCATTCAAGTGGCAAAAAATAAGGAAAGGCTTTCTTTACGCACATTGATGGATCAATGTAGTACAGAAACAAATCCTCCTTCTTTTATCTCCGCGATTCAACATCCCGATAAAGTTTCTATTATTGCCGAAATAAAAAAGGCTAGCCCTAGCGCTGGATTTTTTTTTAGCCACTATAATCCCATTGAGATTGCAAAAAGCTACGCAGCAGCGGGAGCTAGCGCGCTCTCTATATTAACGGAGGAAAATTTTTTTGGCGGCTCCATTCAGGATTTAATAGATGTAAAACACAAAACTGAACTACCTATTTTAAGAAAGGATTTTATTGTGGACCCCTATCAAGTTTATGAATCTAAAGTCATCGGAGCTTCTGCTATTCTTTTAATTATGGCTGCCCTCACGGAAAGCTCTTATCTGGAGTTAACCCATCTGGCAGAAAAGTTAGATTTGGATGTTTTAGTGGAAATTCATTCTAAAGAGGAACTGCTAGCAGCTCTTAAAGGCAATCCAAAAATTATTGGAATTAACAATAGAAACTTAAAGGACTTATCGGTTAATTTAGCTGTGACCTTTGAATTAGTAAAATGGATACCTAAAAATACGATCGTCGTTTCGGAAAGCGGCATTCAATCTGCGGAATCGATTAAAAAATTAAAATTGGCCGGAATATCTGGAGCCCTGATCGGAGAATCACTCTTAAAAAGTAAAAACCGAGAGCAACTTTTAAAGTCTTTTGTAGAGGCAGGAAATTAAAAGCATGTCCCATCTCATTAAAGTTAAAATTTGCGGTATTACAAATGGTCCCGATGCGATTTGGGCCACCAATTTGGGCGCGGATTACATCGGCTTAAATTTTTGTAAAGAGAGCAAGCGAAAAATTAGCAGCGAGAAGGCCAGTGAAATTGTGGAAGGATTGCCTCCTTTTGTAAAAGTAGTAGGGGTTTTTATGAACCCATCCCTAGCCGATTTAGAAAAAACAGTAAAATCGGTAAAGTTTTCATTCTTACAATTTCATGGAGAAGAAACAGCACAATTTCTAGAAGAAGTGAAATCTAAATTTGGCCTAGGAGTGTGGAAGGCCTTTTCTATTAAAAGTGAAGAGGACTTAAATTCCATTCCGTCCTATTTAGGAATTGCAGATGCTATTTTAGCGGACCGCCCTAAACAAGAACCTACGATGGAAACGCCTCCCCTACCCTTGGACTGGAATTTGGCGGCTAAAGCTAAAAGTTTTGGAATTCCACTCATGCTTGCGGGAGGCTTAACGCTAGAAAACGTATCCAACGCTGTAGCTATCGTTAAACCGCAAGGAGTGGATGTGGCCAGCGGTGTAGAAAAAAATAACACTCCCCGCAAAAAGGATATCGATAAAATGAAAATCTTTATTCAGCAATCTAAAGGAACGTTATGAGCACCCCACTAAAAACTCAAGGTCATTTTGGAATCTTTGGAGGACGTTTTGTCCCTGAAACACTATGTTACGCTTTGGATGAGTTAATCCAATATTATGCCGACTCAAAAAAATCTAGTTCCTTTAAAAGAGAGTTGGCAGACCTGCTAAAAAATTTTGCAGGAAGGCCCACTCCTCTTTTTTACGCAAAAAATTTAAGCCAAAAACTAGGACCTAAAATTTATTTAAAACGAGAAGATTTAACCCATACAGGATCCCATAAAATTAATAACACGTTAGGGCAGTGCCTTTTAGCCAAACGCATGGGCAAAAAGAGAATAATTGCCGAGACAGGCGCGGGCCAACATGGCGTGGCCTCTGCCACTGCTGCCAGCCTCCTGGGTTTAGAGTGTGTGGTCTACATGGGAGAAGAGGATGTGAGACGCCAAAAACTGAATGTTTTTCGAATGCGATTGCTTGGGGCTAAAGTGATTCCTGTTTCTAGCGGGAGCCGCACCCTTAAAGACGCCATTAATGAAGCATTGAGAGATTGGGTGACAAATGTTCGCAACACATTTTATGTTTTAGGTTCTGTGGTGGGCCCGCACCCTTACCCCACTATGGTACGAGATTTTCAGTCGGTGATAGGGATGGAATCTAAAAAACAAATTTTAGCTGCCGAAGGAAAATTGCCTAATGCTTTAGTTGCCTGCGTAGGAGGAGGGTCGAACTCCATGGGCTTTTTTCATCCCTTTTATTATGACAAGGACGTACAATTTATTGGCGTGGAACCAGCTGGAAAGGGTCTTAATACGGGAGAGCATGCCGCCAGTTTATCCCGCGGCAAGCCAGGAATCTTGCATGGGGCGCTCTCGTATGTGTTGCAGGATGAGGAAGGTCAGATAAAGAGTACGCATTCCGTTTCAGCGGGATTAGATTATCCGGGAGTGGGACCGGAACATGCTTTCTATAAAGAGACAGGGCGCGCTCGCTATGAGACTGCTACCGATACAGAAGCGCTCGATGCTTTTGTAATGCTGTCTAAACTAGAAGGAATACTTCCCGCATTGGAACCAGCCCATGCCTTAGGATACCTTAAAAAATCTGCCGGTAAATTTTCTAAAAAGGATATTGTTTTGGTTTGTCTATCAGGGCGCGGTGATAAAGATGTCGAGGAAGTAGAAAGACTCCTATGAACTTATTAGAAAAGAAATTAAAAACGATTGCCTCTGAAAAACGATGCGGTTTATCGCTATTTTTAACGGCGGGGTACCCCACTTTAAATGCCACATTAGATTTACTGTTTCAATTTTCGGAATTAGGAGTGGATTT
>JAHFCA010000188.1 GCA_023249715.1 Elusimicrobiota bacterium | reverse complement strand
GTTCACTAAGACCCAAGCGGCAAACTGGCTTTCTTCATTTATTTTTAACAGATCTTCTTTTTGCGGAATTTCCCAAGGCAGTTCATTGAAAATTTTTGCGACAGATTTTAAAAGTTCGTTCCGTTCTTTTTCAGAAATCTTTATTAAGTTCCCTAGTTGACTGAGTAATTCTTCGGAAGGAAGCGGCCTATGATTTTTAATGGATTTTTCTAGAATCTTCTGGCTCCCTAAAGAAAGTTCCCAACTTTTAAGCTGAGTTATAAAAAGTTTAGGGAATTGAGGATTGGGATGTTGAAAATGAATAGAACTTAAATGCTGGTCCGGGAATTCATAGGGTGCGGCGGCAATATATCCCAGCGCTTCAAAAATTCTGGAGAGAACAAATCTCCCGCAAGCAGGACTTTGCCAGGCAATGGAACGAAAGGCGATATGGTCGTTAATAAATTTTGCTCCATGGGATTGAACTATCGCCTCATATCGACGCACATATTCCATACGGTTCCGATACCGTTTCCACAGATCGTCAAAAAGTTCAATGAGAAATTTTTCTTTCTCCGAGTGGGCCAAAATATGTTGGTGCGGCGCCGATAACATTATTTAGGTTTCACCTCCTCCATCTGCGCTTTTTGTAACCGCCCGGAGTAGTCTATGTAAACCGCTTTCCATTCGGAAAATATATCCAGAGCGGGGGTTCCCGCTTCCCGATGGCCATTCCCTGTCTGTTTTACGCCGCCAAAGGGCAAATGAACCTCTGCCCCAATAGTAGGCGCGTTAATATAGGTAATCCCTGTCTCCATGTCGCGGATGGATCGCATCGCTCTATTGACGTCTCGAGTATAAATGGAGCCAGATAGTCCATAACGGGTGTTATTTAAAACAGAGATCGCCTCTTCAAAAGATTTTATTTTGATTAAGATGACTACAGGACCAAAGATTTCTTCTTGCGCGATTTTCATCTCCGGCGCGCCCGCGAATACCGTCGGTTGATAGAAAAATCCTTTTTCGTACTCGCCTTTATTTAGAATTTCTCCTCCCGTAAGTAATTTAGCCCGATCTTTCTTTTTTCCAAACTGAACATATTTATCTACGGTTTGACGCTGCATTTCACTCACCAAGGGTCCCATTTCCACATGGGGGTTGAGTCCATTTCCAATTTTTAATGCTCTGGCTCTTTCTACCAAACTCTCTGAAAAATTTTTATAAACTTTTTCATGAATCAGGATGCGGCTCGTGGCGGTGCAGCGTTGCCCCGTTGTTCCAAAAGCTCCCCACAAAGCGCCCTCCAGGGCAAGATCCAAGTCCGCATCTTCCATTACTATTTGAGCGTTCTTTCCTCCCAGCTCCAGCCCGCACTTTTTTAAAACCCTGCCACACAACTCTCCCACTTTAGACCCCACTGCCGAAGAACCTGTAAAAGAGACCAACCTTACCTCCGGATGATCTGCCAAAGCTTGTCCAACGGAATCGCCGCGACCATACACTAGATTTACAACTCCCGCAGGAACTCCCGCTTCCTCCAACACTTCCACTAAATGGCGAGCCGAATCGGGTGTATAGGAAGCGGGCTTTAACACCACGGTATTGCCGCAAATTAAGGCGGGATAAATTTTCCAGGAAGGGATCGCCATGGGAAAATTCCAAGGAGTTATTAGAGCGCAAACGCCCACAGGCATGCGCACCGACATAGAAAATTTATCGGGCAATTCCGAAGTTGTCGTTTGCCCAAAGAGCCTGCGACCTTCCCCCGCGTAATAAAAAGCGGTATCAATCGCCTCCTGCACATCCCCGGATGTTTCCTTTAAAATTTTTCCCATCTCCCGGGTCATTCCCTGGGCCAAAGATTCTTTTCTTTCCATGAGGAGTTTCATAGACTTCAGTAAAATTTCTCCTCTTTTAGCCGCCGGAAATTTACGCCACGCCTCCAAACTATTTTTAGCGGCGGTCACCGCACAATCCACATCTTTTTTGCTCGACTGCGGATAAACACTTAAAAGCTCTCCCGTAGCCGGGTTCCTATTCTCAAACACCTCTTTGCTATTCCCGCTATGGCTCCATTTTCCTCCAATATAATTGTAGGGACCCGCTTCAAAATGGATTTCCGCTTTATTCTTATTTTTTCGCATAGAGAATACCCCTCTTTATTTCGGTTTCCCGCACAGAAATTCCGCGTTGTCTAATCTCTTGTAAAAATAGCTCTCCCGGAACCGCCTTTTCTACTGGAATAACGCCCCTCTCCTGAATAATTCCTTTTACCAACATTTCTAAAACGATGGCGCTGGAAAAACCGGTAGTCCGCTGCATGGCGCTGAACCCGGTTTTGGGATCAGCATAGTCTAAAACGTCAAAGAGGAGTTCTACTTTCTTTCCCTTTTTTTCTCCACGGACGACCACTCGTAACACCAATAAATCGGGCTCGGTTTCAAACCTCAATTTTTTACCTGCCACTTCCGCAAAGAATTTACGCGGAATAATTTTGAATCCATTTAAAGGGACTGGATCTGTTTCAAACAAGCCCAACTGGTTCAGTAAATCTATTTTTTCGTAGTGACCCGGATAGCGCAAAGTTTTATAGATGTAATTTTTTATTTTTCCTTTAAACGTCCACGGGCAAGTAGACGTAGCCCCTCCCGTAATAGCCGCTTCTAATTGTCCGAGGGGCGGGCCTAAATTCACAATCTCTCTCTGGGAAAGCGAGGGAACTTTTTTTATTTTTCCATTGCTCAAAATATAGCTCTCGCCAAAATAGTTGCCGAGGACTCCCTCCAGGTTAAAGACCACTTTGTATCCTAAAGGGCCCACCGGTTTTTGAGGCAACCCTCCGCAATAAATAAAAACATCCGCCACACGCTCCAACCTTTCTATGCCGCACACCGCCAAACTGTTACACATTCCCGGTGAAACTCCACAGTCGGGAATTAGGGTAACCCCTTTTTTCTTGGCGCTGGAATGAAGCTTAAATATACTTTGAGTCGACTCAAAATAGCC
>JAHFCA010000187.1:2453-3017 GCA_023249715.1 Elusimicrobiota bacterium | reverse complement strand
CTCGCAGAAAGTGGAATGGGTTCATTTATAAAGGATGCCATTAAAGATCCAAACATCTTTTGGATTGCCACTTTAAATGGTGTTTTTGGCTCTATGGCGGCATTTGGCACCGACCAGGAATTGATGCAGCGGCTGCTCACCGTTAAAACTCGCAAAGAAAGTCAAAAGACCATGCTCCTGACCATTGTCGGCGGATTTGCGGTTTTGATGATTTTTTTAATTTTAGGCAGCTGCCTTTTTGCTTTTTATTCTCAAAATCCAGGGCTAGCCATCGATAAGGTAGATAAAATTTTTCCTCATTTTATTCAGCAATCCATGCCGCCGTGGATGCGGGGGCTCATGCTTTCGGCAGTTGTTTTGGCGGGGATCGATTCTCCTTTGAATTCTTTAACCACCTCGTTTGTGACAGATATTTATCGTCCTCTTATTCAAAAGAACAGAGAGGATAAACATTATCTTTTAGTCTCTAGGATTTGTGTTCTTTTTTTTGGAATTGCGCTGCTTTTAATTGCTTACTTTTTTAGCCACTTTGAAAAAATTTTGTGGCTTGCGTTTAAGATTAGC
>JAHFCA010000187.1:0-2443 GCA_023249715.1 Elusimicrobiota bacterium | reverse complement strand
ATTGGGACTGCTGACAAAAAGAAAAGTAAATCGAGTCAATATTCCTTCTATGGTCCTGAGTAGTTTGGGGATGCTGATCCTTCTTATTCTGTCCGAGAAAAAAATTATAGAGCTCGGGTGGAGTCATTTGCTTGTGTTAGGAACTCTTATTACTTTTGGGATTAGTTTTATATTCTCTAAACCAGGAGAAGAAAACGGATGAAGGTCCAATATTCTAAAATTCCAACAGAAGGCTGCCATCCCTTTTCTCTAATCTTAGACCAACTTCCCGGAGATAAAATTTTTGATCTCATGGTAGACGAGAATAGAAAAATACCGCTCATTTTAAATAGAGCCAAGTCGCAGATTGTGGCGGCAGCCTCTCTCATTGAAGCGGTGATTCATCGCGGAGGGAATATTTTCTTGGTGGGGGCTGGAACCAGCGGGCGCCTTGGGGTCTTGGAAGCGGCGGAGTTGCCCCCCACCTTTAATACGCCGCCACTTCTTGTTCAGGCGATCATTGCGGGAGGGAAAGAAGCGGTATTTCAATCTCAGGAAGGAGCCGAAGATAATGAGCAAGAAGCCGTCCAAGGGGTTAAAAAATCTATAAAGAGGGGGGATCTTCTCCTTGGGATTGCTGCCAGTGGGGTGACTCCGTTTGTGAAGAGATCCCTTTTAGAAGGAAGAAAATTAAAAGCGAAGACTATTTTTTTGACTTGCAATCCCCAATCCCCTATCCATTTTGCCGATATTATTATTCCTTTGGATGTCGGGCCGGAAATCCTTTCCGGTTCTACCCGTTTAAAAGCGGGGACGATTACAAAAATGGTTTTAAACATGCTGACCACGATCGCCATGGTGCAGTTAGGAAAAGTATATGGGAACAGAATGGTAGATTTACAGCCTAAATCTAAAAAGCTTAGAGAAAGAGGAATCCGCATTGTTCAGGAATTGTGCCGCGTAACGCGCGCTCGCGCTCTTAAAACATTAGAAGAGTCTGAGTGGCATGTTAAGACGGCTATTTTAATGATTAAAAAGAATTTTTCGTATAAAGAAGCCGCTTATCAATTAGACAATTTTAAAGGAAATTTAAGAAAAAGTTTGGAATGAAAAAATTAGCCCTGGGGTTGATGTCGGGCACATCGTTGGATGGGTTGTCTCTCGCTTTAGGGACCTTCTTAGAAGAAAAAAAATCGTACCAGTTAGTGGCGTATCAAACCGTTCCTTATCCCCGAGATATACAACACGATTTACAGCAATGCATTCATTTAACTGTTCCGGAAATTTCTCGTTTGAATTTTAAAATCGGAAAATTCTATGCGGTTACCGCGCAATCTTTTCTTAAAAATAATAAAATTCCGACCAAAAATATTGCGGTAATCGGTACTCATGGGCAAACTATTTTTCATGAGCCAGAAGGGAATCCACGCAACACGTTGCAAATTGGAGAGCCTTCTTTTTTAGCGCAGGGTACGGGTATTCCGGTTGTGAGCGATTTTCGCCCCCGAGCTATTGCGGCGGGGGAGGAAGGGGCTCCCCTCGTGCCCTATTTTGACCATTTTTTTTATGGAAAGGGTCCTGTTCGCGCCTTCCAAAATATTGGCGGGATAGGCAATGTAACTGTGGTCGGGAAAGGGCTTTCTCAGCCGCTCTACTTCGATACGGGACCGGGGAATTGTCTCATTGACTGGGCGATGCTAAAAATTACAGGAGGACGAGAATCTTTCGATAACAATGGAAAGTTTGCTTCAAAAGGGAATATAAGAATGGATTTAGTGGAAAAGATGGCTCAACATCCTTATTTTAATAAAAGACCTCCTAAATCTACAGGACGAGAACTCTTTAATGAAAATTTTATTCTATCCAGATACAAAAAATTAATCCAACATTCTCCCGCGGATTTTATTGCCACTTTAACCTACTTTACCGCCTATACCATTAGCCAAAGTTACAAGAAATTTGTTTTACCATCGTATACTATAAAAGAAGTGGTCATCAGTGGCGGGGGAGAAAAGAATAAAACGCTTCTCCGTTATCTGGGCGAGCTTCTGTCCCCTATTCCCGTTTGCTCTTACGAAAAGTTTGGAATTCCAGCGCAGGCCAAAGAGCCTTTAGCCTTCGCCTTTTTTGCGCTCCGCGCGGTAGAAGGCAAAGAAAACCACAAGGGATTAATCCTTGGTAAGGTTACACCTCAAGGTTAATTATTTAAAGCGCCCGCATTAATCCAATTTCTTATAGATTCGAGTTGGCTGGAGTTGGTGTCAAAATAGGAACCATTTCCGTTTGGCATACGAGAACCGCAGCTTGGGTTGGTGGAAATTTTCTCTATCAGATAACTGGAAGAAGAGTTGTTAGCAACGACTAAAACTTTACTATTGCAAGAGGAGAACACCCCCACTAATTTGGAATAGGCCTGCGATTGAGAGCCCATTTGGGGAGAGGTGGATCCCCCATGGCAACTGGA
>JAHFCA010000186.1 GCA_023249715.1 Elusimicrobiota bacterium | reverse complement strand
GCTGTGGATGGATGTGGATAACCCTTCCCTTAGTATTGACGCCGGTTCTTATCTTCGCCGGAAGCCAACACTAATTGGAAGGGTTTATTTATTCTCCTTTATAGTTAGACATTATTGAGACGCTAATGCTGTTAAGCTGATCGACGCGGTTCCGCTATTTTTAGTAATAGAAGAAGGGGCATCCAGTTTAACATAGAGGTTTCTTTCGCCATCTTTTGGAACGTTGTTTCCTTTTTGGTCCGCAACAGCCTGATCGTTTTTACCTTCTGCATCCTTGGTATGGGTTTCTGCATCGTTAAAGAATACAGAGCCGGTGCTGGTTTTGTCGCTGGCGGTTAAGATGTCGTCATCTTTATACTCATCCACCGTGGGTTTTAAGTTCCAATGGTGGAACAGAGCGGAAAGACGGTATTCATCTGGGCCGGGTTGGGTGTTTACCATCGTCCAACCATCTGCCGATTTAGAGACTTTAATGGCGAAGTCTTCGGCTACGTCTCCATCATTTTTGTAGATAACTCTATCCAGTACGGAGCTTTTTCCCATAACAATGGTAATAGACTTATTGCCGCTATCTAACCGTTGTACACTCAGTTTTTGAATGGTCATCACTACGTCTACACTTACGCTTTGAGCCGCATAAGCAATTCCAGAAAAGAGGAAGGCGATGCCTAAACCTAATTTAAGGAAAAGTAATTTACTTACTATTTTTTTCATTTTATTGTACCTCCTAGATTTCATCTTTTTAGATCGTTTATTCTTCATGTCGCTATAAGTATTGCGGGAGTTGCCGAAACTTTTCTCAAACTTTTTGTAAACTTTTTGTAACATTTTTTACTCAAAAGTTTTAGTCTATTGACAGGGGGAGGGGGATTTAGTTTAATATTTATCGTCTTAAGGGGACAGAATTTAGTTGGTTTAGAGTTTGGTTGAACCCAAACCTCAAAAAATAAATCCTGATGTTGGGGAAGCGCTTTTTGAAGTTTGGGATTTTTATTGCCCAAAAAGGTCGTGGGGAAAATGTTAGGGGAGGTGTGAATGGTATAGTATAAATTTAAAGTAATTTGTGAATATTTTAAGATCCTTCGTTTTAGGGATAATCTTTAGCTTTTCCGCTTTTCCTTCCTTTATATATAGCTGGAACAATCTTGGGGGTGGCGACCACCAAGGGCAGGACTGGCTCCTTTCTAAATCCACCTCTGTGGCTGGCGTTCACACGAATATCCGTCTATTTAAAATTAATTCTATTAGTAGTGTTACAGTGCGGCCCTATGATGGGGAACAGTATGGCGCCTTTGAACTGCGCGCTTCTACTATTCAAATAGAAGGAACTCTAAACGGCTCTGGCAGCGGTTTTAAGGGTGGGGAACCGGGGTATGGTTTAGGCGCGCCAGAGATGAATGGAAATGGCCCTGGTGGAGGGAAGGGGGGCATTACCAGAGGCGACGCTATGAATACGGGAACAGCGGGAGGATCGGGGGCGGGATATGGGGCTTTAGGCGCGCTAACAGAATTTGGCACAGACCCTGTAATTTCTGTTCCAGGAGGAGTTCCCTATGGGGTTCATGGTTTGGCAACATACCCGCCTTCAAAAGACGATGTAGAAATGGGGTCGGGCGGTGGGGGTGGGCAGAGAGGCGCAGTAAAGTTAGAGATCTGCGCGTGGCCTCCGCCTCCCGGCGGTCGTGGAGGCGATGGGGGCGGCTCTATTCTTTTGGTGAGTAGCGTTACTTCTATAAATGGACAGGTCATTTCCAGGGGTTCTGCGGGGGAGTCTGGCCAGCCCTTTTGTGGGATAGGAAGCGGCGGTGGGGGTGGGGGATCGGGCGGGTCTATTCTTATTTATAGCCAACAGATTTCTGGAACAGGATTTTTAGATGCTACGGGTGGTCCGGGGGGAGGCAATGGTGAAAATGCGGGGAGCAGTCACAATATTTCTAAAGAATTTGCTGGAGGAGGGAGTGGCGGCAGAATAAAAATTTTTTATGAAAGGGGTTCTCCAGATTTTAAAACCAACGTAAACAACGGGACGCTCCATTTCAACCAAGCGCCCGCTGCTCCTAAACTCATTGTCCCATTTTCCAATACCCTCACTCCGAATTTTAGTTGGGTTCCAAATAAAGATTTAGAGGTTCTTTCTGATCTATCGTATGAATTAGAAATTTCTACAGATTCTAATTTTAGTTCTGTAAATTTTAGCACCCGCACTTTTAATCTATTCTATTTAGTAAGCCAGCCGCTAGTTGGCCGCCATTCCTGGAGAGTTCGGGCGCGCAATTCGGAACTCTTTTCTCCTTGGTCAGAATCTTTTGAATTTTATGGCGATACCGTTGCCCCTTCTGTTGCGGGATTCTCTTCTGTAAAAGCGGAGGTTACTTCTGTAGCCACCGATCTTTTAGTTTCTACGGATTCTATTTCCGGTCTTAATCAAAATCCATATTTTGTAGAAGTTTCAAGCGCCTCTAATTTTTATTTTACTCTGCAAAACTCCGGATGGATTTCCGCTCCATTTTGGCAATTCAAAGATTTAAGTCCCAATACCACGTACTATTTAAGGACCAAGGTGAGGGATAACGTTTTAAACGAAACCCCATGGATAGAATTTAAAAAAGTAACCCTGGCTCAGGCGCCTAGGGATTTAAAAGTTTTAGAGGTAGGAAATTCCAGCATTACATTCCGCTGGAGTTTTAACCTGCCGGAAAACCCGCCGCAGACCTTCACGTCTATTTTAATTTCTACGCGTAACTTTGTGTTGCAAGAAACTATTTCCAGCAAAACGGTGGAAGGGCTTACTCCCAATACCCCATACTTTATTATTGTGGCGGCCAAAAATTGGGAAGGGGTGGAATCTTCCACAGATATTTTAGTTAAGACTTTAGCGGCGCCGCCTAAGAATTTACACGCCGCCCAACTGACGGCGAACAGTTTGGAAATTAGTTTTGAAGAGAATGGCAATCCGCTTGCCACAGAATATATCGTAGAACTTTCCACCGGGCCAAATTTTGAAATTAAAGTTTCCTCTACG
>JAHFCA010000051.1 GCA_023249715.1 Elusimicrobiota bacterium | reverse complement strand
AACCTACCGCTTCAAAGACCCTCCGCCACAAACTGTGCGCGTGGGTCAAAACGTTCGCTTTATCCACAAGCGTCAACCTCTTTTTAGAACCGTAATTTTTGCAATAGTCGTAAGCAAAACGAATGCAGCGTTCCACTCCCTTACGGGTATTCACATCTTCCTGAATGGCCACCTCGTCAGGGGTGCCTTTTTTGAATATGCCGCCCACGCCCGTATAAACGCTCTCCGTATTTTCCCGCACGACCACAAAATGAATATCCTTCGCCACTTTATGTTTTAGCGGCGTATACACTCCATCGTAAAGAAAACAGGGACGCAAATTAATATAAAGGTCCAAATCAAAACGAATCTTCAGCAAAATCTCCCGTTCCAAAATTCCCGGAGCCACGCGCGGATCTCCCACCGCTCCCAAAAATATGGCATCGGAAGATTGCAGCTCTTTCCAGACAGATTCGGGCATCGCCTCTTTGGTTTTTAAATATTGGCCCGCGCCCAAATCGTGCTCTACCCAGTTAAACTTTGAACTTAAGACAGGAGACAATTTATCTAAAATTCTTTTCGCTTCTTTTGTTACCTCTGGCCCAATCCCGTCGCCAGGAATCACCGCGATGTTATAAGATTTCATTTTTTTATTCCCTTTATCGTTAGATGAAGTTCATCAAGTTGCTTTAAATTTACTTCCGAAGGAGATCCCGAAAGCGGGCAACTCCCCTTTTGCGTTTTGGGAAAAGCGATGGTATCTCGAATAGATTCTTCGCCCAAAAATATCGCCACTAACCTGTCTAGCCCCAAGGCAATTCCTCCATGCGGCGGAGCGCCAAATTCCAACGCCCGCAACAGGAACCCAAATTTTTCTTGCGCGCTCTCGGGGCTAATGCCCAACGCCTCAAACATTTTCTCCTGAACCTGCTTTTGATGAATACGAATAGAGCCGCCCCCCAATTCCACCCCGTTCAACACTATATCATACGCGCGCGCCCGCACCTTGCCGGGATCCGTTTCCAAAAGCGGTACATCTTCCGCCGAGGGCGCGGTAAACGGGTGATGCATCGCATTCCACCTTTTCTCCGTTACATCCCACTCCAAAAGCGGAAAATCCGTCACCCACACTAACTTAAATAAATGGGGGACAGGCGCTAATTTTAAATTCCGCGCCAACTCGCAGCGCAAACTCCCTAAAATTGTAACGACCTGCTTCCAGGGACCCGCTCCAAATAGAACCAAATCCCCCGCCTGACTCCCCGTGCAACTCGCTATTTTTTCCAGCTCTTCTTTAGAAAAATATTTTACCAGGTTCGACTCCGGCCCGCTCTCCGTAAACTTTATCCACGCCAAACCCTTCGCCCCCAATTTCTTAACAAATTCGGTAAGTTTATCTATTTCGCTGCGAGTAAATTTAGCTCCCTCGGGAACGCGAATCGCTTTTACCACTCCCCCCTCTTTTAACGCCCCCGCAAAAACCTGGAAACCGCAATCTTTAAGTTCTTCAGATAAATCCACAATCTCCAAACCATACCGCAAATCCGGCTTATCGCTCCCATAGCGGTTCATGGCGTCCCTATATTTTATCCGGGGAATGGGGAGCGGACAATCCAACCCCGTCGCCACCTTCATAGCGGCAGCCACCATCTGCTCGGTTACCGCCATCACATCCTCTTCCGTCACAAAGGACATTTCCAAATCTATCTGCGTAAATTCCGGCTGGCGGTCGCTGCGCAAATCTTCGTCTCTAAAGCAGCGCGCCACCTGATAGTACCGGTCCAGGCCCCCCACCATTAAAATTTGTTTAAACAGCTGCGGGGACTGCGGCAGCGCGTAAAAGGAGCCCGGCTGCAAACGGGAAGCCACCAAGAAATCCCGCGCCCCCTCGGGTGTGGATTTAGTGAGGAACGGCGTTTCTATTTCCAAAAACCCTTCTTTATCCAAAAGAGCCCGCGCCGCCTGTGTAATTTTATGGCGCAAAATCAAATTTTTTCGTAACGAGGGTCGGCGTAAATCCAGGTAACGGTATTGCAGCCGCACCTCTTCGGACGATTCATTAAATTCGGAAATTTCAAAAGGCAAGGCGGCGGCAGTATTAAGAATTTCAATCGCCTGCGCATCCACTTCCACTTCTCCCGTCGGTAAGTTTTTATTTTCTGTGCCGGAAGGGCGCAACCTCACAACCCCAGAAATTTTTACCACAAACTCCGATCGCAGCGTCTGTACAAGAGCAAAAACTGTTTCATTCTTGGGATCGGCCACCGCCTGCACCAACCCTTCCCTATCCCGTAAATCTATAAAGAGCAGCCCGCCATGGTCGCGATACGAATGCACCCACCCACAGAGAGCCACCGTTTGCCCCACATGGCTCCGACGAACTTCCCCACACTTATGCGTTCTCATCATAAAGAAGAAAGTTTACCAAATTTTAATCTTCGGCGACAAATCGGAGAAATCGGACCCAAACATTTGCGACCGCGCCGTCACCTACGAAACCAAAGAAATTCTAGACCTCCAGCCCAAATAATTCAGGTGGAGAAAGGAAGAAAAAGAAGTATTGACACATGCAAAAACTCCTGTCATAATAATATGATCAGATTAATTACAGAAAGGAGATCATAATGAGAACAGCCTCAGCAACAGAATTTCATGACCATGTTACAAGAATGATCAACTCTAAAGAACCTATTGTTGTTACTAGAAGAGGGAAAACCCCCATAGGAGTTTTTTACCCAATGAATTCCAAAAATCTCCCTAAAGAAGTTCGGCTTGAAGTTCTTCGAACCCTTACTAATGATATAAGAAAAGAAATGAAATTAAAGGGAATTAGTAGTGACGAGATTCTTAAAGAGTTTAAGGAGACGGGAAAATAAAACTCACCGGACTTATTCTTGATGGAAACCCTATTATTGCCATTTGCTTAAATGGACGAGCTTTTTCCGTTTTTCAGGAACTTCAAGAAAAGAATATTCCTCTTATTACCAGCCATCAAATTATACAGAGAGTAAACTTTCACCTTCCTAGAATTGCCAGAAAAAAAGGACTCGATATCAATCGTTTGGAAAAAGCTCTCAATTTGATTTATTCATGCTTACTTGTATATCCAGAGGAATTTTATCAAGATACCATTCAAGAATCACGCAACCGAATTGAAAAAAGAGACCAAGGAGACATATCCCCACTTGCCTTAACGCTTAAATTAAAGATTCCTATTTGGACAAATGATTTAGATTTTCAAATACCAGAGGTAAAAGAGAGTGTGCATGTTTACACAACTGAGGATTTAATTAAAATTTTAAAAACATATCCTGATCATGGTTAATTTAAGGGTGGCATACTGGCCGTATTCTTCAGGGCTGCTTAAAATGGTCTCAAATTGACTTTAACCGAGGTGTTATTGGTATAATAGCGGACAAAGATTGGGCGCCAAAAGATTTTGAAATGAGAGAAATCCCAAATCCATCCAGAAATTACCGTCAATCGGGGGCTGTAGCTCAGCTGGGAGAGCGCCTGCATGGCATGCAGGAGGTCAGGGGTTCGATCCCCCTCAGCTCCACCAATCTTTAAATATTTCCAGAATTATTTTTAAGACTCTTACATCCGCTCGGGAGCGGAAACGCCCAGAAGATCCAGGCCCAGATTCACTACATTGCGGGTGGCGGCCAGGAGAGTAAATCTAAATTGGCGCGCTGCGTCCGGAGCGTCTAGCACGCGGCACTTATCATAAAATCGGTGAAACAGCGCGCCGCACTCTATCAAATAAGTCGCTATCAGGTGGGGCGAAGACGCCTCCACAGAAGCGTTCAGCAAATCCGGAAAGAATATCAACTTCTTCATCAACTCTCTCTCTTCCGTCTCCAGAGAAATTTTTTCACTCCCCCCGTCCCAAGAAATCGCAATATTTCTCTCTACCGCCTCTCTAAAAATAGAGGCGATCCGCGCATGCACATACTGCACATAAAAAACCGGGTTCTCGTTCGTTCGCTTTTTGGCTAAATCCAAATCAAACTCGAGTTGCGAGTTGGGACTCCGCATCGCAAAAAAGAATCGGCAGGCGTCCCGTCCCACCTCGTCCAAAACTTCCTTTAAGGTTACAAATGTTCCGGAGCGGGTGGACATGGAAATTCTCTTTCCCCCGCGCTTCAAGGAAACCAGTTGATAGAGCAAAATCTTTAAAAAGTTAGTCGGCAAATCCAGGGCCGCCGTCGCCGCCTCTAACCGCGGCGCATATCCATGGTGGTCGTGCCCCCAAATGTCAATGCACTGTTTAAAACCTCGTTCAAACTTGTTCCGGTGGTAGGCTACGTCGCTCGCAAAATAGGTATAACGTCCGTCAGATTTTCTAAGCACCCGGTCTTTATCAAGTTCCCCATCCCCTTCCTCTTCCTTCTCTAAATTCACAAACCAAAGAGCTCCCTCTTTAGTTTTTAGGCGCTGCTTCGCCTGCAAAATTTCCAGAGCCTCTTCCACTTTTTTCTCTTTGTGCAGGGCAGACTCCTCAAACCAGCTATCAAACGTAACGCCAAAATCTTTTAAATCCGTCTCAATCCAACGCAAAATATGCGCCTTGGGATAGCTCGTAAAATCTTCCCGTTTTTGCGCCCGCATCTCTTCGGCAATTTTTTGAATATAGGCGCCTTGGTACCCGTTCTCGGGGAAAGGGGTTAATGTCCCATCCATTTGCTGCGCCCTTATCTCCACCGATTTCGCCAGAACCTCCATCTGCACGCCCATATCGTTAATGTAATACTCTTTCTGCACCACGGCGCCGCACTGCCTATAAATGCGCGCCAAAGAATCCCCCAACGCGGCCCCGCGCCCGTGCCCCACGTGCAACGGTCCCGTCGGGTTCGCCGAAACAAATTCAATCAGAATGGGCCCGCTCCCCGCCCCCTTGGGCCTAAGCGCCTTTTTCCCTTCCAGAGCAATCTCTAACGTCCTCTTTTTTAAATAGCCTTCTTCTAAATAAAAATTTAAAAAGCCGTTCTTAGACGCCTCCACTTTTTTTACGCACTCCAGGGGAATGCCGCTCCCTTTGATCGCTTCGGCAATTTTTTGCGGCGGGGCTCCCAACTTTTTAGCCAGCACCAAAGAAACGTTCGAAGCCAAATCCCCGTCCACATTCTGGGGCGGTTCATCCACGTTAAAATCCACTCCCGAAAAGTCGGGATAGAGTTTTTCTATTGTTTTTTTAATGGAATTTTTTAATTCAAACTTAATCATCGTTTCTTGTTTTTAGGTTTAATATTTTTCTTTTGCCAGTGAATTTCTTTCGCTTCTTCCCACAACCGCTCCAGGCTGTAAAACGCTCTATATTCTTGGTGAAAAATATGAACCAACAAACCGCCATAGTCCAACACTTTCCAATGTTCGCTTCTCGTCCCGTCTTTATGCACTGGGTTTACGCCAATTTCTTCCAAACTATCCGACAAAAACCACTCCAACGCTTCCATATGCGTTTGGGAATTCGCGCTCATAATCAAAATATAATCGCTCACGCTCGCTACCGCTTTTCTCAAATCCAGCAATAGAATATCCTCCGCTTTTTTTTCGTCGGCTAAAGCGGCGGCTAAGAGCGCTATTTTTCTAAACTGAAGAGGTGTCAAACGAGGCGGCCAGCCAATCCCGGCGGAAGTGTCGATTCTTTTTGCGAGGCGGAAACGGCAATAGGAATGCCTTGGGTCTGAAATTGAATTTTTAAATCGTTGGGGTTTTCCGAAATCCCCAAAGCTTCTTCCACGCTAATCTGTTTATTTTTTACTAAATTAAAGAGCGCCTGGTTAAACGTCTGCATTTTGTAGAAGGAAGCGCTCTCTTCCATCACTTTCGTAATCTGTCCAATTTTATTTTCTTCAATTAATTTGCGAACACTCGGCGTATTCATTAAAACTTCCACCGCCGCCACTCTTCCTTCCCCGCTCGAAAGTTTAATGAGCCTCTGCGAAACCACCGCCACCAGGCAGGCCGCCAACTGCATGCGCACCTGGTTTTGCGCGTCGCCGGAAAAGGTGTCCAAAATTCTGTTAATAGATTGCTTGGCGTCGTTGGTGTGGAGAGTCCCCAGCACCAAGTGGCCCGTCTCCGCGGCCGTTATAGCGGTAGAAATTGTCTCCGGGTCCCGGAGCTCTCCCATTAAAATCACATCCGGGTCTTGCCGCAACGCTCTGCGCAGCGCCTCGGCAAAATTGCTCGTATCGGCCCCCACTTCCCTTTGGTTAATGCTCGCCTTAACATCCACGTACGTAAATTCTATAGGGTCCTCAATGGTAATAATATGTTTGGGGAAATTTTCGTTTATATATTGAACCAATGCGGCCAGAGTCGTGGTTTTCCCCGATCCCGTAGGCCCCGTTACCAAAAATAATCCTTGCGGCCGCGTAATCAGTTCTTTTAAAACGGGCGGCAACCCCAACTTTTCCGCCGTTGGAATCTGGTTGGGAATCGTTCTAAAAACAGCGGAAATTTTTCCTCTTTGGTAAAAGACATTGCCTCTAAACCGCGCCAGCCCCTTTATTTCAAAAGAAAAATCGAGTTCCCGTTCCAAATTTAAACTCTCCTGCTGCTCTTTAGTGGTAATAGAAAAAATTTCTTTCTTAATTTCATCCGCAGTTAAAGCGGCGCTCCCGTCCAAGGGAACCAAATCCCCTTTTAACCGCATTAAGGGCGGCCTCTCCGCTTTTAAATGCAAGTCGGAAGCGTTATTCTCCACAATTTTTTTTAAGAAGTTTTCTATCGCCATTTTTTAATAGGTAAACCCGCTCACCGCCACTTTCCCAGACCGCACCGTATCCGGGTTATTCGCTTTGGCCACAGCGTCTTCATTGGTAATAAGGCCGCTTTTCACTAAATCTATCAACGCTTTGTCAAGGGAAATCATGCCAAACTTTCCCCCCGTCTCAATGGCATTCGGAATCATGTGCGTTTTTCCTTCCCGAATTAAGTTGGAAATGGCGGGAGTCACAATCATAATTTCCCGCGCCGCAATTCTCTCGTCGGTCTCTTTGCGGGGCAGAAGCGTCTGACAGACCACCGCTCTTAACACCGTGGATAGCTGCACCCGCACCTGCTGCTGCTGCGACGTCGGGAATACGTCTATAATTCTATCCACCGTCTGCGCCGCGTCAGTCGTGTGCAAGGTTCCAAAACAAAGGTGCCCCGTCTCCGCTGCGGTAATAGCCAACGAAATCGTCTCCAAATCCCGCATCTCTCCCACCAAAATCACATCCGGGTCCTGCCGCAAAGCAGATCGCAATGCGTTCTGAAAAGAATGCGTTGACTGCCCCACTTCCCTCTGACGAATAATCGAATTCGCGGATTCGTAAACAAACTCAATGGGGTCTTCTATGGTTAAAATGTGGTCGGTAAATTTTTCGTTGATGAGTTGAATTAAACAGGCCAGCGTGGTCGATTTTCCCGATCCCGTAGGCCCCGTCACCAAAATAAGCCCTCGCGGCAAATTAATCAGTTCGATAATGGCGGGTGGCAACCTCAAAGCATCGGGCGTGGGAATTTTAGACGAGATCACTCTCAACACGCACTCCACGCCGTTCCTTTGCTTGAGCACATTCACTCTAAACCGCGCCAAATCTTTAATGGCAAAGGAACAGTCCAGCTCCAGATGCTCCTCGAACTTCTGTTTTTGGTCGTCGTAAAGAATGGAATAGATGAGCCGTTTTGTTTCTTCGGCTGTCAATACAGGAAATTTTTTTAAGGGAAGAATTTCGCCTCGCATGCGAATCATCGGGGGCTTTCCAATTAAGAGATGCACGTCCGAGGCGTTCAAGAGCACCGCTTCTTGCAATATATCTATAAATTCCATAGTTAGATTAGTTTTTTCATCTCCTTTACCGCATTTTCAAAACCCACTTCCAAGGATCGTAGGACAATAGAATACCCAATGTTGAGTTCGTTCATTCCAGCAATCTTCGCCACGGGCCCCACATTCTTATAGTCTAATCCATGGCCCGCGTTTAAAATAAGCCCTAAATCTCGCGCGCACCGTCCAGCCAACAACAATTTTTTAAATTCTCTTTTTCTCTCCTCAGAGCTTTTAGCGTCCGCGTAGGTTCCGGTATGAAGTTCCACGCAATCCGCCCCCGCCGCATGCGCTGCCACAATCTGCTTCAGGTCTGGGGCCACAAAGATACTAGTGTATATTCCGCTTTTTTTCAAGGTATCAATGGCGCTTTTTATTTTTACCCGCTGCCCCGCCACATCCAGCCCCCCCTCCGTGGTCAGCTCTTGCCTCTTCTCCGGAACCAGGCAAACATCGTCCACCTTTGTCGCGCAGGCAAATTGCACCATGGCCCGCGTTATCGCCATCTCTAAATTCAATTTAGTCTTAATTTTTTTACGCAGCCGTCTCACGTCCTCATCCTGAATGTGGCGCCTATCTTCCCTCAAGTGCGCGGTAATTCCATTCGCCCCGCAACGCTCCGCCAGCAAAGCAAAATAAACCGGGTCCGGCAAGAATCCCAACCTCGCCTGCCGCGCCGCCGCAATGTGGTCTACATTCACGCCCAACTTCACCATTAGAGCAATACTCCCTCCGCCGATTTTTTAATACTGTTCGCCATCATCTGAATTTCTTCTAACGAGCTCCCCTCCACCATAATGCGCAACAGCGGCTCCGTGCCGGAATAGCGCACCAGCAGTCTCCCATCTTCCCCTAAATCGCGCTCACAGTTTTGAATCAACTGGGCCAAGGGCGGTATTTGCTCCACAGGAATTTTTTCTTTTACTTTTAAATTCACCAATACCTGTGGCGTCTTAGGATAAATCTGCCGGTAATACGAAATCGGCTTCCCTTTCTCCACCAATATCTCCAGAATTTTTAATGCCGTCAATAATCCATCCCCAGTCGGTAAATAATCCGCAAATATAATGTGGCCGGACTGTTCTCCCCCCAAACTCGCCC
>JAHFCA010000185.1 GCA_023249715.1 Elusimicrobiota bacterium | reverse complement strand
TTGCTTCGGCTCGGCTCAAAATCCTTGCATTGCCGCTCGAAAGCACTCATTGCTCAAGCTCCTAGTTTATTAGTAGAATTTTTTATGGTGTCATCGAAAAAAAAAGGGTTGGTGTTACTTTCTGGTGGAATAGATTCCACGGTCACTTTGTGGTGGGTCTTAAAGAAGGGGTGGCAGCTTTCTACGCTTACTTTTCTTTATCCTGGCAGAAAAAAAAGAGAGTTATGGGCAATGGATAAACTTTGTTCTAAGATAAAGAATAAAGAGAATTTTAAAGTGACCTTGCCTTTTATAGACTTCCCTCGTCCAGAGCAAGAAGGATATATCCCTCAGAAAAATTTAATTTACTATGGTGTTGCGGCTTCTCTGGCAGAAAAAATTGGCGCCCACTTTGTTTTGGGCGGTCATCATAAAAGGGATGGCCAGTTGTTTCCTGATGCCGAAAAAAAATACCTTTTAGAGCTCAATCGTTTAATTGGATCGGGAACTAGAAGTTATAGGGCTGTAGAGCTTAAATTTCCATTCTTAAAATATAGTAAAGAAAAAATTATTCAGTTAGGAGCTCAATATGGCGTGCCCTATGAATATACTTGGAGCTGTTCCCACGATAAAGCGAAGCATTGTTGGGAATGTATTTCTTGTTTGGAAAGGAAAAATGGTTTCCAGAAAGCTCGCATTTTAGATCCGCTTTTGTCATGAAACTTAAAGGAAAGGTTGCTATTGTCACTGGGAGCGCCAAAAGAGTAGGGAAAGAGATAGCTTTAACCTTGGGTCGTAGGGGGGTGAATGTGGTCATACATTACCATACTTCGTTCAAAGAGGCTCAGGATGTCGTTAAAAAGATAGAGCGCATGGGAGTTCAGGCTATTGCAATACAAGGGGACCTTACTCAAACCTCTAATATTAAGAAAATAGTTTTAAAAACTATTGAAAAGTTTAAAAAAATAGATATTTTAATTAACTCTGCATCCCTATATGAGGAAGGAAACATATTAGCACTCTCTGAGATGGATTGGGATAAACATCTCAATACCAACCTTAAAGCTCCCTTTTTTTTGGCTCAAGAGGCCGCTAAAGCGATGTTAAAACAAAAAGCAGGTAAAATTGTAAATATTATCGATTCGGATGTCTCTAAACCCTATAAAAACTACCTCCCCTATTTAGTTTCTAAAGCGGGTTTAGTTGGGCTTACGCATACCTTGGCTATTGAGTTAGCTCCTCATATCCAGGTGAATGGAATTTCTCCAGGACCCGTCCTTCTGCAACAGCATTGGGGTCCCAAGATGATTCGGGCCATCTTAAAAGTAACGCCTCTAAAAAAAATTGGAAGCCCTATAGATATTGCCAATGCGGTTCTCTTTTGTTTAGAAGGAACAGATTTTATGACCGGGGCCGTTATTCCCGTGGATGGCGGTCAACATATAGAGTAGAGTTATGAATAAGGAGCGTATTTATGTATTCAGTCACTAAAATTATTTCGTTTTGTTATGGGCACCGTCTTTTAAATTATGAAGGCAAGTGTCAATATTTGCATGGCCACAATGGCAGAGCGGAAATTTTAATAGAAAGCGAGGCGTTAGACTCTCTCAGCATGGTGATCGACTTTTCGGATATTAAAGGAATTATAGGCGGGTTTATCGATAAAGAGTTGGACCATCGCATGATTTTATCTAAAAAGGATCCGGTCGTACAAAAACTAAAAGAATTAAAAGAACCCTTGTTTCTCATTGATGAAAACCCTACCGCAGAAAATATTGCGAAAGTAATTTATGAGTTTACGCGGGAAAAAGGGTTCCCGGTCAGCGCGGTAAAGTTATGGGAGACCGATACTTCTTTTGCCATTTATCAAGGGAATAAGGTGTAAGTATTGCAGAAGTTTTGAAGAGCCTATCCAGACCATCCCCCAGGACACAAGATAAACGCCAACCGCCGCTATATAATAAAATTTATTTTTTGTGAGTTTGCCTTTCTTATAAAGGTAAACGGTTCCGCTCCAGACGGCAATGCGGTAAAGCACAAAGTAGCTAAGAGTCCAGAGTTTCGAGAACAACCATACTATGCCAATCGTTGGGAGTATCATTTCAGTTTAAAATAGTACAGCCCCGTAAAATTTACGGGGCTGTACCTTCAATCTCAATAATACCTTTTTATTGAGCTTTTTTCATTTTCTTTTTCATTTTCTTCATGACAGGTTTCGCGGGAGCTGGTTTTGCTTCCGGGCTCTTTACGGGTTCTGTTACTGAAGCCGCTGGAGCTGCTGCTGGACTTTGAGTTTTTGCTTCTTCCGCGATTACGTTGGATACTGCCATGCCCAAAAGGGCACTCATTAATAAGTACTTTTTCATGATACTACCTCCAATTAAGATAAAGATTTAGTTAAAACTAAATCTTTTTAAGACAAGTTTGTTTTGAGTGTGTGTCCGATGGCCGGTGGAGATCGTGCGCTATGTTCTTGGTAAGAAAAAGGAAGAAAAAATAAAAGACAGGTGGGTGCATTGTCCCAACAGAAGGTATTGGGAAGAATATCAAGTTTTTGCGGGAGGAGTAAGGGAACAGAAGCGTTCTTAAAAAACTTATCTTCTGAATCTATAGTAAAGAAGTAATCGTCTGTATCATAAACATCCCCTACGGGAAATTGTAAGGAGATGATCTCAAATAAAAACAAGATCGATACGGATAATGTAAAGAGTTTAAAGTAAGATTTATGCATTATTCGGGTTAAAGCATGGTTCCTTTTAGGACCGTTAGTGAAACAGTAAAATAAATAATAAGACCTGTTACATCTACCAAGGTTGCCACAAACGGAGCCGAAACGACTGCGGGGTCCAGACCTAGTTTACGTAAGAATATGGGCAAGAGAGATCCTGCCACTGTTCCCCACAACACAACCAAAATTAAAGAGCAGCCTACGGTGACCGCCACTAAAAAAGAATAAGGACCATAGATATTAGAGAACTGAGACCACACGTAGATCCTTAAAAACCCTATAATACCTAAAATTAAGCCCAAAATAAATCCCGAAGCGATTTCTCTCCACATAACTCGCCACCAATCAC
>JAHFCA010000184.1 GCA_023249715.1 Elusimicrobiota bacterium | reverse complement strand
CCCATGCTCGCGAATAAAATTAAGGAAATCTGGAAGTTAAAAGGGATCGTCCACGGTTCCAATATAAAACCAAATGAAAAGTTACATGCCCATATAGATGGCAATTATGCGGAAAAAACTATCTTTGAAGCTCGCGATATTTGGAATTTACAAGAAGAGATTGAGTTTGGACAACATTCGGATTTACGCCTTACTACTTTCTTAAATACAGACGATGGTAGAGTCCTACTGGTAAAGGATGTGCTCGATCAAAAGCCGGCCAATATCGAAAAAGAAGTAAATGCGCTGCAAGAATTAACTGATATTTGGAGCGCGGAAGCTCAACTAAAAACTTTTCCCAAAGCGGTGGCCGATGAAATTTTAGACACCGATGAAGGGCGTTTTGAAGGGACGGATAAAGAAACAAGAGAGGAAATTAAAAAGCTCTGGGAAAAAGCGACCGATCCTCTTAAGAACACGTTATCCCTTGACCAAATGAAGGCGCTTGCCAAAGCTTACGGCATAGAGATTGACTGGGATTGGGAAAAACCAAGGACCTATGAAGGGTATTACCAGATTGATAAGAACCTAGGCGTGATTAATGCTTCTGTGCGAGCGCGCGCCTACGCGCGCATTGCGGACAGTGTTTGGATGGAACAGGAGAGCCCTAACATTAAGCAAGCGGCAACTTTCCACGACAATGTGGTGGCAGACCCCGATGCCGCTGGAGTTTTCTTTTCCTTAAATCTATCTCCTTCCTTTAACTGGAGCGCCCCCAATGGCTGGAAAGCTTCTTTAAGCGAGGAACAGATTGCCAATATTAAAAAAGCGCTTAAGATTAAAGGTTTTTCGTGGGAAAATCCAGAGACTTGGAAAGAATATATAGAGGATGTTCAGGCACTGTTGCATGGGATAGCCAATTTTAGTCCAGATATGGGGAAAGCTGGTTTTGGATTCCAATTTGTCACTATATTCCAAGACCATGTAAGCACATTGGCGATGTGGCGCGCGGCAAAAGCGCTGTTGGCTAAAGGAGCGGGTGGATTTGTGTTTGGCACTCAACAAGTGGAACAGATGGAGCGGTCCCGCTTTGTAAAGCACCAAACTGCCGCTGGAACTACGCGCGTGGGAGCGGAAGATAATTTGCACATGCGCGGCGCTTCTGCCACAGGGGCAGGGGGCAAAGATTCTACCGAGCATCAATTCGCGAAGAAAGATGAGAAATCGGCAGAAGTTACAAAAGGCGGGGCGCTGAGGGATGTGGATGTGGAGTATGTGAAGGGGCATGGGGAATTAAGCGCCAATGAAGATTTAGTTATCGTAGGGCTTGGTAAAACTATTGGATACAGTGATTTATATAGATACCCGGAAATTATTGAGGACAGAATCGATAGCCGCAAAAAAGTGGAGTTAAACCATGTTCGCGTGGTTACCTATGATCCGGAAGATTATGCAGGCGGTGGCTACCGAATTGCGGAGGTATTTAAGGAAAAGAAAATTAGGGGGGCTTACCATTGCAAGGATTTAGATGGCATACAGTATATATTCATTCAAAAAGGTTTGAGCGATGAAAAATATAAGCAAGAGCATGAAGAAATTGAGATTTGGTTAGGAGAAGTATTAAAAGATAGCGATCCGAGACATCTCCATGGGAAAACAATAAATGAAGCGGCCCATTCTTTAGCCTGGGCGTACCAAATTGCTCGGGAGGGATGGAAGGATGTGGAGCAGGTTCCTTTCTTAAAAGAGCAACTGGATGGAATGGCTAAAATCTCTCCAGAAAATTTAAAGAAAATTTATTGGGCAGATAGATCCATTCAAAAAGAACTTGTCGATCTGCATCTTAAAAAATATTTACTTTCTAATGAATTGGAGACCATTAAACTATTTGAAAATTCTTTTAAGAATTATGCCGCCATGCGTTTGCAAGAGCGTGGGTTCAGTGTAGGTTTAATGCCGCCAATGACTGCTACGCAGGAAGCAGCATTGAGCGAACATTTTCTAGTAGAGACAATCCGTTCTCGCGGCGGCGCATTTAAAATACCGGGCATGCCGAGCGCAAAGGATAGGAGATTCAAACCCAAAGAAATATCTCTATTGCGGGATTTGGGTCGGAGTTCAATTTCAAAATTGTATATGAGAGATTATGAGATAAAGGGACGGGGAAACATTCCAATGGTTGTTATTTACTATACGGACGCTAAAGATGATCCCATTGGCCAGTTATTTACGCGAATTGATTTTTCTGGAGCTTACAGCATTCCTAATGGATTAGGGGACATAGGATTAGTTTTTATAAAGCAAGGAACTCCGGATGCAGTAGAGGCTATTCAGATTCAGCATGAGGCTCTTGAACTATTTTGGCACAAAGTCATTCAAAGCCATCCTATGGTTCATAATTTTGTGAAGGATTGGGGACCGGAAAGAGCGGCACATATTCTGGCAATTGCGGATCAGGTAGTATTAAACGATTACAAGTCTATTGATGAGTTTACCTATTTAAAGGAGTTAATTGGCAATCTTACTCCTGAAAAGTTACGGGAAATTTTAATTGAGAGAGAAAACGTGAGGCTTATTCATCATAGTTTAAGGGAACTCTATGCCGAAGATTTTCCGGACTATGTTAAGGCGTTCCCAAGAATTCTCGCCTTTGAATACTCGGTAAGGGATTATGCTCATAAATTGGTGGGTAATCGATTAAGTTCGGTAACGCTTGCGTCTACAGAAACTAAAAAATTAGAAGATTTCTTGCGCATTTCTTTAAAGTCTATTCCGGATTATAGGGATACTATTATCATGTTATTCCGCGGGATAGATTTAGACACAACTTCCGTAGGAGCCCTTAAAGAAATATTAAATGGATTCAAGGCGGACGTTGCGCAGAACTTATCTTTTCTCCGTGGAAGCGGACCTTTAGCTCTGCATGAGCAGGATCCAACTGGCGAGCGTTCTCGCCAGGCAGAAGAACTGTTAGAGGCTATCAATAGAAAATTGAAACAAGTAGATGAAACTATTCCTGCTATAGAAACGCATCAAATCAGTGGAACGAATATTATTTCTATTTTTGTGGTGGGGTTGGCC
>JAHFCA010000050.1 GCA_023249715.1 Elusimicrobiota bacterium | reverse complement strand
AAATTTTTTTGGGGAACGCCATGCTGCGCATTTAGATCTATAAACTCCCAAAGCCAGGAGAGGAAAGTAATCTCTGTAAAGCGTGTATTCCAAATAGAAGACCTTGGGGAACCCGGTTCCGGTAAATTCTTCTTCATCCCAAGTTCCATCCGATTTTTGCGTGGCTAAGAGATAGGTGACCGCTTTTTCCACGCCAGAGTCGTAATAGAGTCCCGAGGCTAATAGGGCCATCAGTCCCCACGCTGTTTGAGATGGAGTAGAAGGACATTTCCCTTTTCTGGAAGCATCTTCGTAAGTATCGCAGCGCTCTCCCCAACCTCCATCGGAATTCTGCACGCTTTTTAACCAATGAACTGCTTTTTCTATGTGGGGGGAATGCATATCTTCTCCAATGGCCGCAAGTCCCCGCAATACTTGCCAAGTTCCATAGATATAGTTGACGCCCCACCGTCCATACCAGGAACCATCTGCTTCCTGGTGCTTCTTAATAAAGTCTATCGCCTTTTGCACGCAGGCGTACGATTTATCGTAACCCACGTAACCTAAGAGTTCCAATACTCTTCCAGTAATATCAACGCTGGGAGGGTCAATCATGGCGTTATGATCGGCAAACGGAATTTTTTCAAAAATAAATTTAGTGTTATCTCTGTCGAAAGCGGCCCAGCCGCCGTTAGTGCATTGCATGGAGAGCATCCAGTTAAGGCCTCTCAAATAGGATTTTTCTCTTTCCTGGGAAAGATCATTGTCATCTGTATGTACCAATCTTAAAGCTAAAAGAACCATGGCGGTATCGTCAATATCCGGATAAAAATCGTTTTTAAATTCAAAGGCCCATCCGCCCGGTTGGGAGGTGGGATTTTTTACTTGCCAATCCCCCGGCCGCCGGACTTCTTTAGAGATAAGCCACTCGGTGGCTTGCACAAGAGCCGGGTGATTTCTCCGCAATCCCGATTCGGCTAAAGCAATCACCGAGAGAGCCGTATCCCAAATGGGAGCTAAGCAGGGTTGCATCTCTAAACTATTGGAGTGAGGATGATCCATTTCGTATTCCTCTAAAGCTTTAAGTTGGCCTTGAAGGGTAGGGTGATCTTCCGGATACCCTAAAGCGTCCAGAGCCATAACGGAGTTTAATATGGGAGGAAAAATGGCCGCCAACCCATCGGAGTCTTGAAAATGTTCAATCATCCATTTTTTGGCTAAGCCCATGGACCACGTCCTTAGAAAATGGGGCCCATGCCCTTCCATAGTCTTAAAGAATTTGTCCCATCCTAAGAAAAATTTTCTCCAGGAAAATATCCCTTCATCCAAAGGGGTTGGGGAACCCACAGGAGTCCAATCCGGTTCTCCCGGTCTAAAGAGTTCATCGAGTCTGGCCTGAGAAGGAATCGATTTTTTGGGTTTGAGGGCCCAAACGATAGAGAGGGGAATTACAATTCCTCGGGTCCAAGAGGACATTTCATAAATATTAAAATAAAACCATTTAGGAAACAACATCAGTTCCGGGGGAATGGCAGGAACGCCATTCCAGTCATAGAGACCAAAAAGAGCCATGTAAAATTTAGAATAAGAATTTACTTTGTGAATGCCGCCCAATTTAAAAATTCTTTCGCGCGCCTTTTGCAAGGGAGGGGAATCCAAAGCATGGCCCGCTATTTTTAAGGCCCAATAAGCTTTTACTGTGGCGGAAATTTCGGCAGGCCCATTGCGATAAATATTCCAGCCGCCGTCAGATAGCTGTTGGGTAAGAATGTAGTTCGCCAGTTTTTGAACCTTTTCCTTTTTACTCTCTAACCAGCCCATATAGGCGTAGAGGGTAATGGTATCGGATTCTAAAGTGCTGTCGGCTCTTAAAGGGACTTCCCAATATCCAAGCGAACTATTCTGTTTTTTTAAAAGGGCTTGTTGGGCTCGATAGATAACGCGGTCTAAAAGATCTTGAGATTCTTGCTGGAGCTCGCTGGCGCTGGTTCCATTTCCATTTTCATTAGGTTTAAAGAGGGTGTCCCAATTTTTTGGTTTTACAAACAAGTTAGATCGGGAGAGGGCAGGAATAATGCGGGCCGCATTGCGGTGGAGGATATCCGACTGCACGTAAAGGATAATTTCCTCTAACAGTTTTCTAACCGCTTGAGCTTTTTCCCATTTTTCTCTAGATTCTTTAAACATTAAAATAAAATTATAACGTACTCGCTAATTTATCGTTAAAATGGTGGAGGTGATGGGAATTGCACCCATGTCCAGAAACATATTCCGCTAGCCTCTACAGGTTTAGTTTAGAGGGGTTCTCGCGGGTCGGCTCTCTCTAAACGGAAGCACCGAACCGCCAGCCCTACTGTTTCTTGGTTCTGCTGCGGCAAGGCAGTCACAGTAGAACGCATCCTGCTGTCGACGTTCACTCCCTAATAGCAGGAGTTTTAAGGCGAACGTCACCGCTTAAGCGGCGAGGGCCAATTCTTCGTTGGCTTGTTTTGTTTTGGTCGATTTTTACGGAGCCTTCGACCAACTCCGACCTGCGACTTCGAGGAACACGGTTCCTGTCGAACCTAGTTCACCCCCAATCTGTCACACCCCTTGCGCTACGCGCTCGGGGAAGAACTGCGTGATCTATTTTCGTTTGCTACGAAAAAAATTTTGAACGATTTGGCGGCACTCTTCTTCCATTATACCACCTAAGACTTGAAGCCTATGGTTAAATGGACGAACTTGAGAAAAATTTAAGACGGAACCCAAACAACCGCTCTTTTCATCCCAACAGCCAAAGACCACTTTCTTAACTCTGGCCCAAAGGAGCGCCCCGGCGCACATTGCGCAGGGTTCCATTGTCACGTACATAATTGTATCACCTAGGCGGTAGTTTTTCAAGACGGTAGAGGCTTTGCGGAGGAGAAGAATTTCGGCATGGGCGGTAGGATCGTTACGGAAAATGGTGAGATTGCAGGCAGAAGCGAGGAGCTTATTTTTGTGGACTAGAACAGCCCCCACAGGAACTTCCCCATGTTTTTCCGCTCTCTTCGCCTCTTTAAGGGCCAAATTCATCCAATGGCTGTGGTTTTCCATCGCTCTGGAGAAAATTGGGGAGGGAGTGGCTCCTCTTTAAGGATCAATTCGGCAAAAAGTTTTCCAGTAATGGGCGCGAGTAAAATTCCGTTTCTAAAGTGGCCACTCGCGACATACACGTTTTCTGTCTCTGGAAGGAGCCCCAAAATGGGAAGTTGGTCTGGAGTTCCAGGGCGCAGCCCCACCCACGTTCCTTTAAACGGGAAAGTGGCGAGCTCCGGGAATATTTCCGCAGCATAGCGGGACAATGTTTCCGTGGCAGATTTGTTCTCGGATTTGTCGAATCCTCTATGTTCCATGGTGGCTCCTACCCAAATGTGGCCATCTAATTTGGGGACCATGTAGCAGCCAATGGGGCTAGGGGTTGGAGTTGTTCCCAAATAAATAGGAGCGCGCCAGCTGTTTAAATACGGCCAATTTTTTGGGATTTCAAATAAAAGTATCTGCCCTTTTACAGGTTCCACAGGGGCCTGCCCTCCAAGTAATTTGCCGGTCCAAGAGCCTGTGGCGAAAATATATTGATGGGCGGAAAATTTTGAAAGGTTGGTCTCTACGCAATTTAAAACCCCTTTCCCCGGTTTAAAGGCGTCAAAACTTTCCATTTCAAAAAATTGAACTCCCAATTTTTGAGCCGCTTGCGAAAATGCGAGAGTGAGGCGACTGCTCGATACATGGCCATCGTTTGGGGACCACAGCCCTCCTAGAGAACGGCGATTAAGAAATGGAAAACGCTGCTGAAGGTTTTCGGGAGCAATATATTCGCATCCCAAAGAGCACAATTTTTGTTCCTCCAGACGAGAGCGCAATGCGTCTTCTTCTTTTTGGTCATAGGCAATGGAGCAAATTCCATGCTTTACATATTGGATATCAACTCCGGATATTTGTTTAAGTTCGGGAGCTAACGCTTCAAACATATCTCGGCTTTCTAAGGCCAGGGTAAAAAGAGGATGGGAAGGATTAAATTCTGCGCCCACGGCTAACATTCCCGCGGCCCCGCTGGAAGATTCTTCGCCAATGGTATTGCGCTCCAGGACGCCGATTTTAAGTTTGCCTTGCGATTCTTTGGCTAAAAAGTAAGCGATGGAGCAGCCGATAACTCCGGCTCCAATAATGAGGATGTCCAGTTTTTTTTCGTATGAATATTCCGACATAAAATTAATTGGCGCCTGTCACCAATTACTCGGGTTTAGAATCACTAGCGACTTTTCTTCAACACAAATTCCCGCCCACGATTCTAAAAGTTCTTGGCTATCCGTTTCATCGGGGTAGTCTTTTAATCGCCTTAAGGCCGAGAGCTCTTTTAAATCTTTCAAAATATAGTAAGTCCAGGAGTTCAGCAGAACCGTCTCGCTCTTTAATTGACTTAAGATCGGAAGAATTCTTTCTTCCCAGGTAATGGAGGAAAGTTCTACGACTTGTTTGGTATGGAATTGTTGGATAACTTTTGCTGCGAGGTCAGAAAATTTATCGGTTACGCCCACTCCAGTACTTCCACTTTTTCTCGCGCCACCATTTTGGAAGGATAGAGATCGGACACAATTTCCTCAGGAGTAAACCAAAGTTTGATTTCCCGTTCCGCTTCGGAGGGGCTAGAAGAAGCGTGGATGACGTTTTCATAAACGCCTTTAGTCGTAATTCTGCCATAGGCGCCGCGAATAGACGTGGGATCCGCTTCTTCAGGGTTGGTGGCCCCGGAAATTTTGCGCACTTTTTCGATGGCGTTGTCCCCTTGGTAAACCAGCGCCATGACTCGTTTGCAGTCGTGATGGTTTCCCTGAATATACTCCACCAGCTCTTGAAAGAACGGTTTATCTTTAAGATGGGTATAGTGCTTTTCCGCCAAATCCGGAGAGACGCAAACGACTTTAGAGGCGATAATAATCAACTTTGTCTCGGAAAGTTTAGAAAGAATATTTCCCGTCAAAGATTTTTTAAGCCCGTCCGGCTTAATTAAAATTAAGGTCTGTTCGATGTTTCCAGATTTTCCTTGGTTCGGCATAAAACCTATTTTAGGCAAATCCCCAATTCTTGTCAAACCCAAGAACCGACATGGAACTAAGAACTAATTCCCGGAAAAGAATTAGGAATTGGCAACCCAGAAGATTTCTGGAAAGGAGCCCTCACTTTCCAAACCCAAGCCTAAGTAACTTTCTAAGCTGCTTTTCTAATTTCACGCGATTCGTATTCTGGAAACATAATAATTGCCGGATGAACTTTGAATGCTTTGGCAAGTTGAAGAGCGCGCTTCTTTCCAATATCTAGGTGGTCATTCTCCAACATGCTTAAGTTGGTCGTAGAGATATGTGATTGTCGCGCAAGTTCTTCTTGGGTCCAACCTTTTTTTTCTCTAAGGATTCGGATAACCTCTCCAGTTGTTACTTGGCGATATGTTTGCGCCGATACAAAATCTTTCAGATGAATATTCATAAAAAAACCTCCTAATAATTGTGGGGCGTAACTTCTAAAACATAAACCGTAATAAGTTTTCGGTTAACCGTATAGATAACGCGATATTTCTGGCTCAGTCGTGAGGATCTTTCGCCTTTCCGCTGGCCTTTTAACAATTCATCATGATACCCGGGGAATTGTCGTAAGATTTCTGGGCCATGTCGGTAAATTAGGCTTTTCCATATTTCATATTCTTTAACAATCCAAGGAGGCATTCTACGAACAATTTTCGCAATGTCATGATGTTCCAATAGGTTCCACATTCTTATTTATAATAACTTCTTATTTATAATAAGTCAAGGGCTAGTCTAAAAAATGTTAAGGGCTGGCGGATGCGTTTAAGAACCAACATGGGTTGTGATATCCAATGTCGGTTCTTAGGTCAAATGAAGAGGGTGTCTCTAATTTATTGTACAATCGAACGTTTATGCGGAAACAGGGAGCCATTTTTAGTTTTTTATTTTTTTGCGGCCAAGCCGCTTGGGGGGATTCCGATTTTTTAACGCTGAAAGCGTGTTATGGGAAAGCCCTGCAAGCTAGCGAAGCGATTGACATAAGTCAAGAAACGGTGTTACAAGCCGAAGCCCAGTATAGGAAAACCTTTGGAGCTGCTTTGCCGGAGCTGCTCTTTAAATATACGTCTATTTGGCAGGACCAAAGTGGGCTGGATGGCACAGGCTCTCTAGGTTCCTTTACTCAAAGTCCGCAAACAGAAGCTAACTTTAGAATTCGGAAGAATCTTTTTACGGGTTATAAGGAACTTTCCGCGGTCCTGGGGGGATCTTCCTTTGTTCATCAAAGAAAGTATGAAAAAAATAGAGCCGTAGAGAAACTTCTTTCTCAAGTGGCAGAAGCTTTTTATGGAGCGTCACAGGCGGAAGCAAATTTAAATTCCACTCAAATAATTTTGGGGTTAGCTCAAGGCAGGGTGATGGAACTTAAAGAGAGGGTTCGGTTGGGCCGAACCAGGGAAGCCGACCTTCAGGCCATGGAATATCAGGCTACCACTCTGGAAGCCCAAGTGGTGGAAGCTCAACAATTAAGAGAAGCTAGTTTAGATGGTTTGAGTTTTTTGGTAGGGGAGCGCATAGAGGAAGCGCTTAAAGACGAGAATGCCAATATTTATGATTTAACTTCTTTGGAAGATTATTTAGCTCGGGGGCAAAACCGATACGATATAAAAGCTAAGAGGGAATCTATAGGAGTGGCAAAAGCGGCAGTGCGGGTCGAAAAGGCAGACTATTTTCCTAAAGCGGATATCTCTATGAATTATTATTTAGAACGATCGGGATTCCGTAAACCAATCGATTGGGATATAAACTTGGGAATAGAATTTCCTATCTGGTCTTGGAATGCGGTAAGAAGTTCCGTAGAAAGAGCGGAATCGCAACTCAGGGAAAAAGAAAAAGATTTAGAAGAAACTAAACGCAAAATAGAAGTAGAGGTAAGAGGGGCGTATAGAAATTATATTTTTGCCCATAAAAAAGTGGATCTAAATAATAAAGCTCTCCAGTTTGCTCGTAAAGAATATGAGTTGCAAGTTCGAGACTATAAATCGAATTTGGTAACGAATGTGGAAGTCTTAGATTCTTTAAACCGGCTTTTTCAGGCAGAACTGGCTGCAAACCGTTCTGCTCTTGAAGCGCGCATGACCGAAGTAGAATTAAAAGTGGCGGCTGGGTTTCTCCCCGAGGAGATTTTGCGATGACCTTATCTGATTTATCCATAAAAAAACCAGTTTTTGCTTGGATGCTGATGTTTGCTCTTTTATTGTTTGGAGCCATTGGTTTTACGCGCTTAGGGGTTTCGCAAAATCCGGATATCGATTTTCCGGTCATAAGTGTGCAGCTCAATTGGGAAGGAGCCGCTCCCCAAGTAATGGAAAACGAAGTCATTGACACGGTGGAAGAATCTTTGATGACAATCGATGGCATTAAAAAAGTTTCCTCTACGTCTCGCTTTGGGTCTGCTTCTATTACCGCGGAATTTGACCTTAAAAAAGACATTGATGTGGCGGTTCAGGAAATTCAAACAAAAATTGCTCAAACTCAACGCAGCTTGCCTCGCGATATGGACCCCCCCATTATTTTAAAAGTAAATCCGGAGGACCGCCCTATTCTTTGGATAGGGGTTTCGGGAACTAGACCGTTTAAAGAATTAATTGAATATGTTCGGGACCAGTTAAAAGATAAATTTCAGACGATTCCGGGAGTAGGGGAAGTCTTTTTAGGAGGATTTGCGGAACCCAATTTGCGCATCTGGTTAGATCCTAAGCGCATGGAAGCGAATCAGATTAGCGTGGAGGATATTGCGACCGCTATTGAAACTCAGCACGCGGAGCTTCCCGCCGGCGTGATACGAACCCTAAAGGAAGAAAGAAGCGTGCGCGTCATGGGAGAAGCCGCGACCATTCTGGAAATGGAAAATCTTATTATTCCTTTTCGAGTAGGGCAGGGCATGCTTTGGCGGACCATCCGCCTAAAAGATGTCGCGCGCGTGGAAGATGGTTTAGCCGATATTCGCAGGATTTCCAGAGTGAACGGCAAGATCGCTATTGGTTTAGGTATTCGTAAACAAAGAGGGGCCAATGCGGTTCAGGTGGCGCGGGAAGTTAAGAAAAAAATCGCTTCTCTGCAAAAAGATCTACCTCAAGGAATAGAAGTAGGAGTCAATTTTGATTCTACGGTTTATATTGAAGAAAATTTTCAGGAACTCATCTTTACTCTGCTTTTGGCGGTACTTTTTACCTCCTTAGTTTGCTGGCTCTTTTTAGGGTCTTTAAGTTCCACCTTAAATGTGTTTCTGGCTATCCCGACCGCTTTAGGCGGAACGTTTATGGTGATCTATTTTCTTGGTTTTACGTTGAATACTATTTCTTTAATGGCGCTCTCCCTCGTGATAGGCATTGTGGTGGACGACGCGATTGTGGTCATAGAGAATATTGTGCGCCACCGGGAAATGGGGCAATCACAAATTGAAGCCGCGCTGCAAGGGGCCCGCCAAATTACATTTGCGGTCATTGCTATTTCGTTAGCGGTCATCGCCATCTTTTTGCCTGTTGCGTTTATGAAGGGAATTACAGGAAAATTTTTTCTTCAATTTGGGGTCACTGTCTCTGTAGCTGTCGCATTTTCTTTGTTGGAAGCCATTACTCTGGCCCCCATGCGCTGCAGCCAATTTTTGGAAGTAGGGCATAGCTCCTTTATAGGAAAAAGAATGGAGGGTTGGATGCATGGTTTAACTTCTATGTACCGGCGGATATTGGAGAAAATTTTAAACCATCGTTGGAAAGTTATTTTTGTTGCGACTCTTCTATTTGTTTTATCGCTTAAAGTGATTACCTATTTGCGTAAAGAGACAATGCCGCCACAAGACCAGAGTGTGTTTTTAGTGCGTCTTCAGACGCCGCCTGGGTCTTCCCTTAGTTTTAC
>JAHFCA010000049.1 GCA_023249715.1 Elusimicrobiota bacterium | reverse complement strand
TGGGTGACCCGCTTTACTTGGGTGGCGGAGGCGATGAGTAAAATTTGGATTTGTTTTGTGACCCAACTTTCTTTAAAGAGGTGAAGGTTGTCCGTAAAGATTTGGAGATTGAACTCTTCATGCAGCCGAGTTTTAAGGAATTTATAGAGAGTATCGCCGTCTATTTCTATAGAAGGATCAATCTGTTGAATTTCTAAAAGATCTGTACGTGTAATAACAAGTTCTCCAAACGAAACTTTTTTTAACATCGAGTTAGTGACCCCTAATTCTAAGAGGCCATTTTTAAGAGATTCCACATCTAAGGAATCTTGGTTGGTAAGTAGTGGAAGAATCACTTTAAGATTGCTGGTAGAAGCTAACTTAATCCATTCTGCCAGTAAATGGATTTTGTTGAGTGATGTGTCTGAGAAGTCGAAGAGCCCAACGGAAGCCATCTGGGCGTTACCTTCCTCTATCTCTTTAAATTGAGCTTCTATATTTTGGAGTTGTAAATCTTTAAGTTCATTGGCTCTACGGGCGCCAGCCTCCCATACTTTTCTGGCCGCAGATTCTCTTTCTGAAGAAGGTTTGAAGTTTGGATCGACTGCTTTTAGAAGCCCTGCGTAGGCGGAGTAGGTCTCTTCAAAACTCATTCTAGAACTTCCCATAAATTCCGATTGACCGCCCGCCTTAAACAGCTTCACCGCGAAAGCTCCAAAGGAAGCTTCCATTCGTTTGGGGTCGTTGTCATACAGGTTCTTAAATGTTTGGATCCATTGGATCGTTTCTGCTTCATTTGAGTAGCTTGCTGTACGGACAAAGTTATCCAGACTGGGTAGAACAATATCTCCAATTTTTTCATCACCTCGCTTGTTCAATTTCAATTGAAACTGCTCTGCAAGGATCAATAGTTTCATTGCTTTTGCGGATTGCTCAAATCCATCTGCAACTTGAACACGTTCTAAGGGGGACCCACCGTTTCTGTAAGAACGGATTTGCGTTCTCTTACCCAAGAGAAGAGGGGATGAAGCGGGACTTCTTAGGGGGAAGTTATTTCCGTTCTTTCCCCTCTGCTTTTGGGTGAGATTGATGAGCGCGTGAATCCATTGAAGGATGGCGGATAAAAAGAACCGGATTTTTGCCTTCGTGGGAACCAAGATTGAAGAATGCGCGGCGCCACTGGCGGGGGCAGGCGCCGAATCGGGGTCTAACTCTGTACGTTTAGAATTTAGGGGGGAGGAACTTTTGGGTTTAGATTCATGCGTGGGCAGGTCGAGCCATTCGGAGAGATCTCCTTCAGGGAGAGAGCCTCTTTGCACTTTCAGAAGTGAAAGTTGAATGGTAAGAGTAATTAACTCTTCTGTCGAGGGTGTATGGTCGAATATAAAGTAACGGTTATAGTTTTTTACGTCTGGAGTGTGGATGCCTATAAAAACAGTGTCCATTCCAAATTCCTTCTCAAGTTCTGTAATTTGAGACCTTAATTCCGCAAAACTTTTTCCAGAAGTTTCTCCACCATCTGTAAAAATTAATTCTAACTTTTGATGGTTTCCTGAATGACGTGTGTATTTTTCTCGTAACCCTTTTATGACCGAAAGGGTATTAATGCCGCCCCCGTCATTTACAGATTTAAGATCTGCCAGAGATTTTTCCACCTTCTCTTTATTTTGACTATCCGTAAAGTTTAACAGAGGATGAAATTCTTCTCCTATTGCCGCAAGAGAAAATTCCACTCCTTTATTACGAATGGCAGAATGGTAAAAAAGAGAACTGTAGAACCTAGCCATTTTTAAGAAATTTTCTCGTAGAGCTCCCCATGTGCTCCCACTCACATCGACTGTCACTCCTGTAGAAATTTGCGCCAAAGCTTCTACCACCTTTACTCGATAGAATGGCTCCAAGTCCCCGGAGAGAATACGTTCTATATCTATCTCTTCTCCTTCATCTGAAAACTCTTTAATCACTTTAGGTTCTCCCGCAAAGAGTTCTAAAAATCTTGCAACCAAATTGGGAGCCATGTCTAAAAGTTGTTCTATATCTCCTACAACACTATTGGGAGGAAGCGCGATTTTTGCTTCCCCGCTTCCCATCCCTTCCCCCTTTCCTCCCTTCCCTTTCTCACTTCCTTCTTTCCCCTCCCGGACAAGTTTCGATTTTCCTTTCTTATCTTCTTGCGTTTTTACCTCAATTCCGTCTTCTCCATCTTCGAATTCTATTTCTGTATCGGGAGTTCCATCGACCCCCTGCACCATCTCTTCTATTCCAATACCTTCTCCCCTCTTAATCTTACTGCGATATCGTCCTTTCTCTACGGTGGCTAAATATTTTTGAGGCTCTTTGTAAAATGCGGCCGCCATCTCCTGTAAAGTTTTGGAATTTAAATGATTTACAATTTCTTCCGCTTTGGAGAGGATATCTTCTTCGAAGGCATTGGTCATAAGATGCGCATTTTCTCCGTCGATATACAGCAATATTCCATTTAAAATTCCTTTTGCGCATTGCGCGTAATAATCGTTTGGGTCTTTAAGGGTTTTAACGATGGGAATAAGTTCGAAGAGAGCGTACTCTTTAGAAAAAGGGGAGAATATAAGAGGGAAAAGCATCGCGTTTTGTTCTATGTTATCTGGAATAGGGACCGATTCATTTCTGAACTTAAGTTGATCTATAATGTGGCCCATTTCATGCCATGCTGTCCAGTTTACAATCTCTTCCGGGGGAACTCCTTTCGTTCCCGGGGTATCCATAAGAGCAATCATTTCAAATGCCACCGCATTTTCTCCCTCGAAATAACCTTTCTTGTCTTTAGAAGGGTAACGGTTCCCGGGAACAATGGTTGTTTTAACATCGGCGGAGCTATACAGAGAACTATCCAAACCTATTATAGAGTAAAGCTCTTGGGAAAATTCTAGTCTCCTCGAGATTTCTTCTGGGAAAAGAAGAATGGTTGGATTTTCTTCTTTGGTAATAAGCCACATAAAAAGGTAGACGCCCTTTTCTATAAAGAGCTTTCTCAAGTCAAAGAAAGCTCTTTTCAGTTCGGACTCTATAATTGCGTCTTTTTCGTAAAGTTCCATAATTTTTAGTAGAGAATCTTTCATCGCAGGAGATAAACGTTCCAGAGCGCTTAAGACTTCTTCCCGCACTTTTTCCCCATCCCCAAAAGCGACCGCTTTTAAGAAATCTGTTAATATAGAATCCGCAAAGTGGAGAGCTCCTTGCTCAGGTCTAAAGGCAATGGCATTTTGACGAAGGCTCTCTAAATTGTAGGTTAAGTCGATGGTTTGTTTTTCGCGCCGCGGCGCTTCCTCTTTTTTGGAAACTACAATTTCCTCTTCTACATTCTCTAAAGATTCTTCTAAATTTTGGATAGGTGGGTGCGCGTAAGGGTTTACTTCTACGCTTATGGAAGGAACTTCTCTATAACTTTCTTGCGATTGAATTCCTCGAGAAGCCACCTGTTGAGAAAGTTCTCTTTTCATTTTGGTAATGCCTCGTCGGTGATACTCGCGAAGAATGGAAATCATGGATTCCTCCGCATAAGCCAATGGATTGGGCGCCCACAGTTTTTCGCCTAATGTAACAATCTCTCGGGCAAAGGAGCCTCGTCCCGAATATTTTTCCACGGGGTTAAAGGTAAGCACCACCATGACTTCGCTGTCTAACTCCACTTCAAAACTTTCTCCCGCGTACTCTATTCTAAACCTCTTTTCTCCTCTAAAAAGAGGCATTAGAGCAAAAAGAAGTTCAGGAGTGGAATTCGCTTCATCTATCAATAAAATGTTTCTGTTAGAAGTAACTTTGGAAGGAGCATAGATTCTTTTTCCATTAATTTTTCCAGAACGAGCTAAAAACTCTTTAATTCCTAACTCAAATTTTCCCTGTTTCATCTTTAAACCTACGGTGGCATCGGATATTCTTAAATCCTCATACGCATTTAGAATATAAAGAGGAACACCCCAAATTCTCTGTAGGTTTCTTATCCAAGTTGTTTTAGCTGTGCCTGTTTCCCCATTTAAAAGCACCACTCGGGGAGAACTTTTTCTGCCAGACAGCTCTTGAACGGATTGCCAAAATCTTACCATGGATCCCATGGCCCGTTTAAGTTCTGCGGTATATTTCACAAATTCAGAAGTAGATATCTCTTCTTCGGGAAGGCTTAAGCTTTTGTTTTCTTCCCCTCGAGGCAGAGTCATGCCGCCTACACTTTTTAGGAGAGAAAGTTGTAAAAGAAGTTCCCCATTTTCCGTTTTTAAATGAAACCCAGAGGAAAGCTTTTTCCAGTTTTGAATTTCCTCTAGAGTCACTTTATAAACATTGCCCGGACTCTTAACCACAAAACCTTCTTGAGATTTTAAGATAGAAATTCCGTTTTGCAGGTTAAGGTTTTGGCCTACAGCCAAGTCGGCCACAGGCACGCGAATTTGATACGGTTCCGTTTCAAAAGTTTCAAGTTCAGACAATATAGCTCGTTTAAAATTCTCTAAGTTTTTTAGAATCTGTTCTTTCGAAGTGGCGCTCCCTCTAAAGATTACCTTTGCCAAAATTCCCGGCAATATGGTTTCTTCGAATTTTCTAAGGTCGCTTTCTTGTAGAGCTTGACCGTAAAGAATCCAACTAGATTTTAAGAAATAGTAAAGTGGGTTCGTTTTAAAATGGCCGCTTTCGATATCTTTTTGTTTTTCTAGATGGATCAGTCGCGCTAGCTTTAGAATGTCGCGTGGACTAAACCCATAGCTAATCCCAAAAGAACTTTTCTTATCGTAATCGTATAGTTTGCGAGCGATGGCCTGTATCCAACGGATCTCCTCACTGCGCGCCAAAGAATAACGGTTCCCAATCACTCTCTTGAGTTCTTTTTCGTTTAAGATTGCTTTCACGCGGATAGGGCGGTCGAACCGATTGATGAACGCGGAGGAGAAGCGATGCTGTTCCGGCGAAGAGATGGCAATCTGCACCCATTCTGGCAGAATATAATTTGTAGAATGGCCGGATTCATCTTGCAGAACCAATCTGCGAGTGGTAAGAATTTCATTTAATATCACTCTTTGCCTTTCGGGGATGGAATCCATAAAGTTAAAGAAGAGGATCACGGGTTGGTGAGAATTTAATCTTACCTTCTGGTGCACTTCTTCCGGGATCATCTCTCTCATTAAAAATCCAGCGGCAGTGCGCAACTCTTGAGAGATATCCTCTTGCTTAATTCCATAGCGGTCCAAAGTTTCTTCAAAGCGGGGCAAGAGGCTAGAAACCAGATGCATCTTAGTCATTTGCGGATGTGACCAAAGGATTTCTAAACGAGTTTTCGTTAGGTAAGCAAATTTGCGTAACACATCTAACGCGTCGGCCCCGTCCTCTTCTAGAAGAGCGACGGGTCTAGAAAGAGAAAATTTGGTGGCAATCTCTCTTAAAATTTTATTTTGAGAAGGCATATCTTCAGGGATGAGAATCACATCTTCTGTAATGTTGCTCTCTTTAGGCGAAAGGGGAAGAGGAATATCATCAAAATAGAGAGTTTCTCCCTCCTTTTTTATTTGGACGGGCTTTCCCCAATCCAACAGATAGGTTTTGTAAGAGTTCCCCAAAATATTTTCTATTCCATTCCACAAATTTTCAAACTCTTCTTCTGTGGTTCCTGCCAAGTACGAGACCAATATCCCGCGCAATAAGGCGCGCTCTACGGATGCGCCTCGTTCCAAAGCATCTTTCAACATGCGCACGACTAAGATGAGTTGCCGAGGACTTAGTTCCTCTCTGTTGGGGTGATGCACTGTAAAATAGTGGTGCACGTTCGCTAAATTCTTTTTAATTTGTGGGTCTAGATTTCCTTTTTGTTCTTTCAGATAATGGTCAATAACGGTGAGAGCATCTTTTTTTGTAAGAACATTGTCCACCCAAATTTTATGAGATCCCGTATCCACTCGATAAGCAATAGGAACCCGCGCCTGCGTGGTTCTGGCGGGGTTTTGGGTGATGGCGAGAATAAAGTTTGGATCTCTGCGAGCAATTTGTCCTTTTAATCCGGGATGGAATGTGCCTAAATCAAAATTCTCTTGTTGAGAAAGTTCATAGAGAAAAGAGATCACCTCTTGAGAATTAAGCCCAATGGCTCCTTCATCTAAGAGATAAAGACCTCCTTCTGTATAGGCTTTCAAAAATCCAAGCAAGAAATGGCCGTGTGGGTCTTTCTGACAAGTGAGCACTGCCTCTTTCCCTTTCTTGGAAAGACGCCCCACGAATTCACCTAAATCTATCTCTTCATACATTTGAGTTTTGTAGAGAGGGAGCCCCACTCTTTTGGCGAGCTCTTCTAATGTAGAGGTTTTACCGCCTCCGGGATAACCTTCCGAAATAATGGGCCTCTTATATTTTAGGGCAAGGGCCATAGAAGCTAACTGTTCTACCAAGTTTTGTGTAGGGGCTAAGAATTCTTTTGAAGAAGGAATTTCGGGAAGGGCTGTTTTCACTTCTATGCCATCGACGACGAGGTAAATCCCATCGGATCTATTTTCGTACAGAATGGAACTCTCCGAAGAATTTTTTTTAAGTTTATACAAGAGTTTCTTCCTATATTTATCGCGCAATCCTATGCCCAAAGTATAATAAGCAATTTTTTCGATTTGATCATTCGTGAGAGCGCCTTTTCTGGAGAGGGCGCTCAGTTCACTTAAAAACGCGTCGAGGTCGCAACGGCCTAAACGAATATGGTCATACTCCATTTTACGGGCTTGCATCTTATAAAGTTGGTAAGTTTCCAAGACGACTTCTTTGGCTCTTAGCTCAATATCTTTGGGAAGGTAGCTTTGAATCCAATCTTCCGTAAACTCTTCGGAAAGATTGAGGGTGATAAATCGGTTCACCTCCGCTTCACTTAAGGAGAGTCTCTCTTGGGAAGAGCCTGTGGCAATCCACCTTAAATTTTCTGGAGCGGTGGAGTAGAACCACTGGGCGTAACGGATCCTTTCTTCTGTGTTCTTATGAGTGAGAGATAAAGTTTCTGCCAGTTCATCGGCAATCTCGGGTGTAATTAAATCTTCTACAGATTCCAATAGCCCCTTCTGCCAGAATTCGTTTAGAAGAGGAGCCACGCTAGGATTAAGATGAGTGTAGTTGTGTAGAAAAACAATCTGTTCTTGGTTTGGGTTTAACCGCGCTTCTCGGATAAGTTCTGGAATAATTCCTAGCTTTATTCGAAGTGAGCCGCTCTTTTTCCCGTTTTGCGCAGGAGTAAGACCCCCTACCATTTGCCGTTTGCGATGAAAGTAACTTAAAGGGATTTCGTGAAGGCGCGCTTGCGGATGAGAGGCGATGACCTGTTTCTTTAGAAACGAAATGTCATTAGTAGAATTTGTAAAAACTAAAAGAGGGTTCAACCCTTTTAAAGATAAAAGCGATCGAAATACGTTTACAGGATAAATTCCATTTTCTCCCGTTTTTTTGTTCAAAATCTTTTCTATTAGACTTCTTACGGTTTTAATATCTTCCGATTCTTTCCACATAAAGAGAAAAATTTCTTCACTAGCATTTTGAAAAGCGAGTTCGGGGTCTAAGCCCTTCTCTAAATGAGAACTAAAACGATCGAGCGCGCGTATAAGCTCTCTACGGGTGACTACTTGCGGGGAGGTGATCCTGTTTTTAGATTTTGCCTCTTGGATAGAGCGATAAATTTGTGTGAGAGGTTTTGCGTATGTAATATATTTTTCTAACCCTTTCGATTTAAAGAGTCCTTCTACCATTTGAGGGAGTTCGTCTGGATCTTGGGCTACGTGAAAGCGGGGAATGTGAGAGGAAGTTCTATCGGGAGTTTTGTCTCTACCTTTCATACCTTCCGGATTCACTGTAAATAGCCAAAGGTTATTTTGAGAGATACGCGCGATTTTAGCGATAGACTCATCGGAAGTAGGAAACTCGGAGAGTCCCTTAACCTTTCTTTGAACAATCTCTGGAAATAGCCAGTGGTAAAGCGCTCCCTCTTGGCTTGTATTAATCTCGTTATAAAGAAAGAGGTTCCCTCCGTAGCTCACTTGTGTAAGATAAGGAGGTTCATAGAGACGATACTGGCCGCCTTCTATAGGACGGTTTTGCCCTCTAAATTCGGAGAGATCCGAATCCTGGTTAAGCGTTTTTTCCCTTAAGTTAAGGTTAAAGAGTTTGGTGAAGGCGCGTCCAATTTCCGTCTTTCCCTCTCCAGAAGGGCCTTCCAACTGAACCGCTTTCCCTCCATATTTAAGCGCTCGCACCAATTGTGCGAAGAGGCGCGCTTCTAAATCCGTGACCACAAATCCAGAATATCGTAATATCATCTCTTCTAGGGATAAGGATCTATTTTTTTCTACAAAGTCGGAAAACTCTTTATTCATTTTAAGACCCACTCCTCTAAAAAAGAGTTCTCCTCCTTTAATTTGAATGCGGGGCGCGCTTTTATTTCCCATTAAACCTGTGAACAAAATTCTCTTTAGTGTTTCCCGATCCTGTTTATTTGTTAAACGTAAATAGAAGTAGTGGTAAGCTTCTTCCAAAAGGATTTGGGATTCGGCCAGAGCATAGTCTTGAGAGCGGCCCTGAACTCTTTTGGCGATTTCCAGTAAGTCGATGAGGGAACAAGAGATATTATCTTCCCACTTCCTATTTTTTAGTTGCTCGTAAATTTTTAGGAGGGGTTTCACGGTCTCTTCCCCAAGGCCCATCCGTAAAAGAGATATTCGTAAATCTTCTTCCTGAACTGAAGATACAGTTTGGACCAGAGGGCGGTTCATAAAGGAATCGTCCTTAATCTGGGCATCTTTATGCATGGTCAAGATTATGTGAACATTGGCTGGGATTTGCAACTTCTCTCCTTTTTCTGGAATTTCTACCACTTTTTCCCATAGGACTGGGTTCAGTTGAACTCGCATGCGGGAGGGCGCGGCTTCCATATTTTCGAATACGAGAATAATTTTTTTCTCTGGGTGAGCCAGCGCTTCCTGAACTGCTTTCACTAAAAGACCGTCCCT
>JAHFCA010000004.1:10236-24123 GCA_023249715.1 Elusimicrobiota bacterium | reverse complement strand
AACTTTTTTACGCATGGTATTTATTTTAGGTTAGAACCTCCTATTCATCGACGGAATATTAGTTAATTTCATGCCTTATGTCCCGTTAGGGGGCACCTAAACTTTTGCGAAGATTCGAACCCCTAAATCGCGCTGATTCTCGAGAGAGATTAGAGAATTTATACGCCTCAAATCCAGTGTGGGGTGGCTGGCCGTACGAGATTCGAACCTCCCTTGAGGAGGAGCTTCTGTTAGAGGCCTCGTTAATCTAAGAGTGGCTAAGGCAACCGATAGCTAGCTGAGCGGGTCGTCCCTTCCTTATTTACAAGCCCGGCCTGAATCATGGGCCTAATCATTTTACTCAAGTGGCTGCGGGTGACCCCTAAGGATTTAGCCAGTTCACCACCCCCGATTCGGGGCGCTTGAGCAAGGATTTGTAAAATCCTCTCCTGTTTTGGAATGAGAACAATTTTTCCAGCGCTGCCTTTTATTCGAAGCGATTGAATGCGCACTTGAGCTTTGTGTAACGTCTCGTTGATTCCTTCAGCCACATATTCCAGCCAAGAGGTTAAATTGTCTTGGTGTTCTCTTACATTCTGGATTTCTCGATAGTAACGCGGCCGATCCTGATCGAAAAATTCATCTAATGCTAAAATGTGATGGGTATCGAACCCGCGCCTAAAAAGAAGCCAGGATTCCAAGGCGCGCGCAATGCGTCCATTGCCATCCATAAAAGGGTGAATGGAAACTAACCTATGGTGAGCCACTGCCGCGATAATAACGGGATGCTCTTCCCCAGCCGAATGAATCCAATGTAAGAGCGCGCGTGTTAAAGGTCCAGATACCTCAGGTGGCGGAGGCTTATAAATGATCTTTCCATTTCCAAAAACAGCGTTCGCCTTCAATTTATAAGCGCCTACTTCTTCTTTAGGCAACAACTCTGCTGTTAAAATTCCATGAAGTTTCAACAAATCTTTCTCTTTAATATCTGTTGAACTAAATTTCCATATCCAGCGAAGAGCAGAGAAATAGTTAAGGACTTCCTGTTTTGCCCGCTCCTCCACTGCCAAATCTTTACCGGCAGCCAGGGCTTCCACTTCAGGCAGTGTCAGAGGATTCCCCTCGATACGCGTTGAGTAGTGAGCCATGCGAACTAAAGCATCGCGCTGGGACCGTCCTATCCAAGAGACATCTACCATCTGTTGCCCAATCCATGCGATGATGCGCTCGGATTCGGTTAGATACCGAACGAGGCGGGCCGAACGTTGAAATTGCGGGGTATATGTAATATCCATAGGGAATGTTTTATCACTTTAGCAGACCCAATAATAATTGTCAACTAATTGTTGAATGGTTTGTCGCATAATTTTACATAAATGTTACAGAAAGTTTGAGAAAAGTTTTTTTTATATTGTTATATTTTAAGGAAGCGTATGTAGTAGAAATGATAGTGAGACGCTTTAATTTAAAACACGATGTTTAACCATAAATACAGCGATAATTCTCGCCTCAAGCACGCGATCTGTTTGATCCTTGCTGGAGTTATTTTGTTTTCTATTATCGCTCCTTCCTTTGCCGAGGCAAAAAGTTTCGAGAGATCTTACTGTTCCCACCACCTGCGGCCGAAAGATAAGCTGATGGAGCGCGCCCCTCTATTTGAGAAGACTCAATTACTCAAGAAAGTGTCATCCCTCACAGGCCAGCAATGGAAAGGGCCGTTCGATTTCCAGAATGTCCTCAAAGAGCAACACCAATCAACGCATAACGCGATGAAGAGGCTTTTCGAGTTATTGCGAAGAACTTTCATTTCCGTCCGGGCTCTCGATTGGGGCTACCCAACCTTTGGGATTATGCTGGAAGCGGTGTATCAAACGCCCTTGAATCTATTGGCGCAGCGATGGCTGCAGAACAAGGGGATAACCAAGGCAGTTCCTTATGCCGTGCCTGTAACTGTTGCGGGGATTGCAGCTGCCGGAATCTTTTATCTTTGTGGCATGACTACGCCTGCAATGCTAGCGTGGAGTATTTCAAGCGCCTACGTTTTCGGTTTCGCTCACAAGAAAATAACCCTAAGAGAACATTTAATTCTGTTTGGCGTTGGATTAGCGCTGGCGGGTTCGTTTGCCGCCCCAGTACTTTTTGCCCCAGATGGATCGCTGCTTCTGCACATTGGGGAGGGGTTCGTTCCCAATATCGCCCTCCATTCCTTATATAATGGGATTCTCGCACCCCTTCTAAAATTACCCCTCGCAAGTTTTATGCATCCAGCCGTCGCGAAGGAAATGATGCGGGGCCGACAGAGAATAGATCAGTTGATAGCCCCATCGAAGGATGAAGAAGGTGTTTTAATCCAACAATATAGAGAGCAAATCCTCGAAAAAAATTTCGTTTATTTTTTGCGGTTACGCCAAAGGGGAAAAGAACATCTATTGAAACAGAAACGCCAAATGGAATTGGGATTGGAGAATTACTATCTTGAAGATTATGAGGATTTTATGGATGCGAAGCGTCAATTTAAAAGCTGGTTTGCCGACCCTGAAGATCCGTATTTGGATTATATTGAAACCAGTGAATTAATATTCTTTGATGCACTTGTCGGTTCAGGACATCTCATGGACTACGCTCCCCGTCCGGACTTGATTTTTGCAGATGTGGTAGGCCAAACCAATGATGAAGTCACCATCCGCTTAAGAATCAATGAAATTGTTGCCGGCAGACTGAACGAAAACTCCAAAAATCTATCATTCAGTATAAGAAATATTGATCCGGATTTCCCAGTGCCTTTTAATTTCAGACAGGTGGTTGAGGCCGGAGCAGGGGTTAAGGCAATCGATCTTCATTTGGAGGAGTTGGAAAGGACCGAAGGCGGCAAAAGATTTTTACAAAGGTTAGTAAAAACGCACTCCAAGCTAAATAGAAGCCAACTCGAAAATCGCCTAAAAAGTATCTCCAAAAAAGCGAATCAACAGGCTATCGTTTATTGGGATATCATCCGCAACAGACTTGTCGCAAGAGGACTTATCTCAAAAGGCCAAAAGATTAAGATCGAATTCGAGAAAGGAAGGATTTTCGCCGTCCAAGTACCCACCCCGATCCATTCAACGGAATTTCAAGATAAGGATGGAATCCCGTTTCAAGAGGGGGATCTAATCAAGTTGACGGATATGGCTGCGTACACTCTTCTCAAAGATATCGTGTATGAAATTTTGAGATACTTCAAAATTTTCTTCAAAGTTTCGAAGAAGTACGGCGATCCGAATTACGCCGAACTTTGGACGAAGTCAATTTTTGAGAGGAGTCTGCCAAACAATTTTCCTGAGAATTTTATCTTTGAGGACTTTTCAAAAAAAGTCATGCAAGGACCGATCCGCCAGCTCCTTGAGCTTGTATTAATTTGGCAATCAATCGTATCAGAACAATTGGCGTCCTCCATAGATTGGGTGAAGCTATCGGACACCATTCGAGACATCCAAGAATATGCTCATGTGGCTCAGCCGAAAAATATCGAATCTGGAGGAGAATCCCAAACATGGAACTTTCAGAAACTGAAAAATCATCTTTTGAAAATATTCGCAGGAGGACAGGTTGAAAAAAGACAATCCCTCTGGATGATCCTGTGGGAACGTCCTGGGTATTCAGGGAAAAAAAGGGATGAAAAAACAAAAACCTTAAATGAAAAGTTTGGCGAAGGCAATTGGAAAACTGTTTGGAGATTCGCAGACTCCTTTGTAGAGTTCGACTTTATTCTTCAATATTATGAGGAAGCTTATGAAACTTATTTTGCCGCCCACCCGGATGTGCTTAAGTGGCTAGTTCATTACGCCAGAGACGTCTATGATACCAGCCCGACCAATGTTTTGTCAGGATTGGACTACAACATTCAAGAAGGAGCCGCCACCCACTTGCAGGACATCGCCATTCGAAGGGTCGTGCATAGGCAGTACGGTGGATTCAAAGGAACCGAACTGCTGCAGATACGAGGCTCCAAAAAGCCCGGAGGTTTTCTAAATCCGGGGAGAATCTCATTCCATAAACCTGAATGGATTGTGACTCCTGGGTTAAAGGGATGGTGGGAACCGGGTTCGATCGAAGATTTTTATCAGAGCAACAAAATTACGATCGTTAAGCGAGAAGCGCTGACCCGCTATCTGTTTTCAGAAGCAGACCTTGCCAACGAAAGTCTTATGGGCTGTAAACTTTCCAAGACGAAAATGAAACTGATTCTGGCTGCGATGACCTACCCCATCGAGAGCGTTCAAAATCAAGTCATTCAGGGGCCGCTTACAGTCGAGGACGGCCGCAGCGAACTCTTTAATGCGGCTAAAATGTTGGCTCATTCCCCTCTCTGGGACTCCCATGTACCTGCAGGAAAAATCCGCGCCCGCCTTCTTCGGCTCTATTCCAGATGGCCGGCTGGCCCAAAGAATCAATGGGTGGATTTCATGCGTGACCGAATCGGAGAAGGATTATGGGATCTGATTCAGAAAAAAAGGAGCGAAGGAAAATCCATCAGCGTTTCTTTTCATATTGGAAAAGAAGCGCAAGCCAAAGAATGGTGGAAAGATCGCAGCTCCCTGTATCCAGACCCGAATACGGAAGAACCGCACGTCTCTAAAAGAAAAGCCGACATAAAGTTCTATTGGAAGGAAGATCCGGATGGAAATCTTTATATCACGGTAACGGATATTTGGGGAAAGGATAATTTTACTAGGATCAGAGATATCCTTTCCAATGCGGGCCCCACTTTTGGGGAGGTCGTAGATCACGGTTACGATTTTGAGAAGTCTTTGAGAGACGCGTTCGAAAGAGCAATTCAGGACAATAACCTATCTAAAGAAGTGGCAGTGATCGCTCCAACTTCATTTCTGCAGTCTGACGCGCAAGCCTTTGTGAGTTTTCGTAACATGCAGATAATTTTAAAGAAGCACGCATGTGATTCCGTCAGACAATATGTGCATGGGCGAATTGACCGAGAATTGGAAAGAATTTACGACCTTGAAACTGAAAAGGTTCATGAGTTTATCAGGAGTCTATTGCATTCAAACGTTCTTCCATTTCCCATTGGACTGGAAATCAATAAAGAGAGGATTGCTTCAAACGCTGAAAAAAACAAAGTGCTTCCTATTTTTAAAAAGATTTTGATACCTCTAATCGACTGGGATTTAGAAAAAACTCTTGATGTTGCAGATCATGTTTACCAGCGTCGTCAAAACTCCACGCCCCTTTCAAGCGAAGAATTTCTTAAAAAAAGGAAGTGGGTAGCGGCCTACACTCGTCTGTTTTCCAAACATCCGAAAGGTGACGGACTCTTTGTAATTCTTACCAGTATCTTAAGGGAGAACGGATTTAGCGTTGGAAAACAGTTTTCCGATATTTTTAACGCAGAAGAAATTCAAAGCGAATTGAATTCCTACCAAAGTACGAATATTGTTTCAGATGCTGAACAGCAAGATGCCTTTCGTTTAAAAATATTGGTTTATCCAGATGGGAAGGGAGGCGTAAAACGCATTCCGGCCGTCGATATCCTGTATGGGGATCTGACCGGAATCACGGCGAAAGTGATGAACGACTTGGGTTTTAAAAAACTGATTTTTATTGGAAGCGCCGGCTATAATGTTCAAGAAACTCATAGTTATTTTGACATCAAAGACACACTTCGTCCGGGGGATATCCTTGTTCCAACAACGGTGCAGGATCAAAGAGGTCAAATCATTCATGGACTATCGAACCACGGGCTGGAAGAGGTACTCGGTGTGCTAAACGATGGGGATGTTAGCTACCAAATCGTGCATATGGAAAAAAACAACGAAAGTATTGACGAGTCGCATGCCATTGACCCGAAAAATTCCATCCGTATTGCCACGGTCCATCACGGGCATGTTCCTTCGCTGTCGATTGAATCAGAATCCTACATGAAGAAATTGTGGGATAGTGGAATCAACACGGTTGAAGTTGAAGGGGCTCATATCTTAAAAAATTTCAAAGGCAAACTGACATTGCTTTTTTATCTGTCTGATTTTATAGGAACGACAAGTGAAAATTTTTCAGAAGCCTCCAAAAATATCCATGATATTAAAAGAATATGCAGTAGCGTTTTTGTTTCGCTCATCTCAAGCATCGTGCAATCAGAGGTCCCCTCTGCTCCTCTGAGTAGAAAAACAAACAAATTCCTTCCTTTCAACTCTATCGCCGATCCATGGATAAAAAAATTCCTGAAAGAAGGGAGCCGGGCCTACTACCACTATACCACCAAACTAGCACCTGCGTGGGAAGAATTCCTATTTAGGTTTCTCCCGCTCTCTCTTAGTCACACGACTTTGAGCAGTTTATCGACATTGAGCCCTATGGGATTAGGGATGATCTTTTGTATTAGCATTGGGTTATTCGCATTTTCACATATAATTGTCCGCTGGTTTGTGCGAGCGCACGACAGAGGTTGGAGTAAAGGATACCTCCCTTGGAACTACGCTACAAAGAACGACCTGCCTCATCTACTTCAAGTTCTAATACCTTCCACATTCTTTACTGTTGTTTACTTAATCTCTTTGCAGTTTATGCCATTCTCTTCCTCAATCTTAAGCCACCTTTTCTCATATATAATCGTAGTGTTTGTACATGGGGCCTATAACACTGCTATTCTTAAAAATTGGATTCCAGAATGGATGAAGTTAGGGTTATTTGATAAGCAAGAAGAAAGCTTGGATGATGAAATAGAGGCTGTGGTGAAACAAAATCTATCTCGCATCTCTTTTGTCTCCTATCTCATACAAAAGCTTTCCTCAACAGATTCTAAACTTAAACAAACCCCTGTTCACCTGATCGATTTACAAGCATCCGTCTTTAATATTGGAGAAGAAGGATTTGACCTTACTCCGGAGGCCCAAGCTTGGGGAGAAGGATTGGGCGCATCACTCAAAATGCAACCTTCCAATGAAGGTAAACCTGCTCCAATGGCTGGGATCATTATACGGTCAAATCAGAAAGAAAAAATAATTCAAATTCTGAAGGCTAAGTGGGGAATTGATGATGAGTTCAAGCTCTTAGTAGCGAACACCCCAGATGAGGCCATTAAACAGGCTCAACAAAATAACGCAAAGATTGTCTCCCTATTTACAGAAAGACCTCAAGAGTGGGGAGTGGAATTTATTAAGTGGATTGTGACATTGGGAACTGGAAATGAATTGCGAGTAAGGGGAGAAGAGTTAAAAATGTTAAAGAGGGCGCTTCAAAGAGGATTAGGAGCTGAGAATAATCATCTTTCGATTGAAAGCAATGAGCTTATTATTCCCAAAGAGATTTTAGGTCTTGACCAAACTGAAATAGATTATCGCAAAAACCTACATTTCGACTTCTCGGCGTAACATTACTCTAATAATATCCAGTAATGGGTCCTACCAATATTCGAACCCCTAAATCACGCTGATTCTCGAGAGAGATTAGAGATTTTATACGCCTCAAATCCAGTGTGGGGTGGCTGACGGGATTCGAACCCGCAACTTCTTGAGCCACAGTCAAGTGCTCTGCCATTGAGCTACAGCCACCGTGAAATTTTATAGAGGAAGGGGAAATAAGTAAGAGACACTTCTGTGTCGATTACTCATTTCCTTAATTTTTCTCAAATTCGGGGACGAGGGAATTGAACCCTCCGCCTCTCGGTCCCGAACCGAGCGTTCTGCCGATGAACTAGTCCCCGTAAATTAAATTTTATTCTACAAATCCACCTTGGGAAAGTAAAGCAACTTGTGCTATAACTATTCTTATGCCTAGAATTAAGATTGGCCTAAAAGAAATTGACACTAATATTTTTCTCGCGCCTCTCTCCGCCTGCTCAGATTTGGCCTTTAGACTCCTGGCCCGCTCCCATGGCGCGAAATTTTGTTTTTTTGAAATGATAGATTCCCGTTCCTTAAAATACGGTTCTCCGCGATCCGAAAGAATTTTACGCACGTGCCCTCAAGACCAGCCCATTGCCGCCCAACTTTTAGGATCTAACCCAGAAGAGATGCTCCAAGCGGCCCAAGCAATTTTGAAGCGAACCCCGGTTAGTTTTATAGACATCAATGCCGCTTGCCCGGCGCGCAAGGTATTCCGAAAGGGAGCGGGCTCCTGCTTTTTGCAAGATGCGGTTCCGCTTTATCGCATTATAGAACGGATGGCAAAGGCTCTTCCCATTCCTATAACAGTAAAAATGAGGGTGGGTTTATCGGAAGTGGATATCCCTAAGGCGGTTGAATTTGCCAAAGGGTGTGAATCCGCCGGCGCAAGCGCCCTATTCGTTCACGGTCGCACCCGCTCTCAGGAAAATTACGGACCCGTTCATTATGGGGCGATCCGCGCCATAAAAAACGCGTTGAATATTCCTATTTTTGGCAGCGGAAACATTTTAAACCCTCCTCTGGCGAAAAAAATGTTCGATGAAACCGGGTGCGATGGTATTCTCATCGCCAAAGGTTCTTTTGGCAATCCTTTTATTTTTCAGGAAATTGAAACTTATTTGGAGACAGGAATTTGGAATCCCACTACAGACATAAAAATAAAATTAACCATTCTGATAAAACATCTTTCCCTCATCCGGGAAATTGAAGGCGCCCGCCAAGACTGGCGCATCGGCGAGCTGGGCAGAATTTGCCTTTGGTACTTAAAAGGTTTTGTAGAAGCGTCCCGAATGCGCGCCCGAATATTTACCGCAAGAAGCGACCAAGAACTCTTAGAGTATATTCAAACCATAGAAGGAAATTAATTTTTTAACAAGAGCCAGGGGGAGTCCTATGACGTTGTCTAAATCCCCTTTTATAATCCTTACATTCTGGTCTTTCATTTTCTGAATCGCATAGGAACCGGACTTATCCCTGTTTTTCTTCGCCAAATGGCGAATCGTTTTATCATCCAGTTTTTTAAATTTTAATGTAGTGACGGAGCACCCCTTTTTTAGAGTTCCTTCTGGATTTTTTATAAGGCATACTCCTGTTAAAACCTGCTGTGCCCTGCCCGAAAGCAGAGTGAGCATTTTTCTGGCGTGCTCTTCACTCTTGGGCTTTCCTAGAATCTTTTTATTACAGACCACAAGAGTATCGGCTCCCAGAATAATACAGGGTCTATTCTTAAATTTTTTAGCAACCGCTTTGGCTTTTTTTATGGCTAGATCCGTTACCAGTTTTTTAGCATTAAAATGGTGAATCTTATCTGGATCGGTTTCCCGGATAGTGCTGGGAATAATTTTAAAAGGAATTTTAAGACGGCGCAAAATCTTTTTTCTTTGCGGAGACTGGGAAGCCAAAATAAATGGAATAGCTTGAGATTGTGTCATATAAGAAATATTATAGGATTTACCCATGCCCTTAAAACCTAAAATAAAAATTCAAGGGTTATCGCCCATTGTTCCACCCCGCTCCCGCATGCTAATCCTCGGATCCATGCCGGGAACCACTTCCCTCCGCTTAAAACAGTATTATGGAAATAAGGCCAATCAATTTTGGAAAATTCTGGCCGCGCTTCTCAATGTAAAAACTCCCAGGCGCTATCGGGACAAGAAAAAAATGCTCCATTCCGCCCACATCGCGCTCTGGGACGTGTTAAAGAGTTGCCACCGCAACGGCTCCTCCGACTCTTCTATCGAATGTATCGTTCCGAATACTATCCTTAAACTTTTAGAAAGAAACAGAGAAATTCAATGTATCCTTCTCAATGGCAGAACGGCGGAAAAATATTTTAAGCCTGAGTTTGGCTTAAAAGTAAAAATTCCTTATTGGTATGTTCCCTCTACCAGCTCGGCCCATGCCGGCCTTACCTTCCCCCAGAAAACCGTTGTGTGGGGGAAAGTGTTTAACCCAAATTTTGGGTTTAAGCGAGCAAAATTTCAATAAACTTAGTTACGGCCAGGGATACCGCTTTCCCTTTTAATTTTAAAATTCCTAAGGGCCGGTAAAGAGATTTCCCCGCCACATGCACCACTTTAAGAGTTTTTTGTTTGATCTCATTCTGAATGGCGAGTACGGGGAGAATGGAGACTCCAGCGCCTACCTCGATCGCTTTTTTTAAAGTTTCTATGTTGTCGAATTCCATGGCGATTTTTACGTTAATTTGGTGCTGAGCAAAAAAATCGTCTACTACTTTACGAGTAGGAATTCCCTTTTCAAAAGCTACAAAAGAAACGCCCTGTAGTTGCTTTATTTGAACTTTGGAACTTTTGGCTAAAGGATGTTTGGGCGGAGTTACGACCGCAAGTTCGTCGGTCCTAAAGGGAATACTTTCAATTTTAGGGTGAGTTTTAGGAAAAGAAACAATCCCCAGATCGGCATGGCCTTTAAGAAGTTCGTCATACACTTGGTTATCCCGTAAATACTTTAAACGCACATTCACCTCGGGATAGGATTGAATCATCTTCTTTATATAAGGAGGAATCTCGTGCAACCCCACCCCATGAATGGTGGCCAAACGAATATCGCCATGGATGGTTTGGATTGTTTTCCCCAGCAGCCGTTTTAAATTTTCATAACGTTCTAAAATCAGCGCCGCCTCTTTATAAAACACCTCTCCGGAGTGGGTTAAAACCATTTTTCGGGTATCTCGTTTAAAAAACGTTGTCTTCCAAATTTTTTCTAACCCTCGAATCTGCTGGCTGATGGCCGACTGAGTTAAATAATTGGCCTCCGCCGCTCTGGAAAAGCTTTTTAAATCCGCCAGATCGCAAAACACCTTTAAGGTTTCGAGCTGCATAATTTATTAGATTTTCTAATATAAAGTATTAAAATATTTCATTTTACTTATAGCATAACTTCTGTTATAATTCAAATTAGATAAAGGCGGCGCCCAAAGCTGGGCAAACATACGTTTTAAGCTGGAACAAAGGTGTTTCCATTGGTTTGTATGGAAACACCTTTTCTTTTTTTAGGAGATACTCATGAAAGAAATTATCGCGATTATAAGGCCCCAACAGTGGCAAAAAACGAAAGCGAAACTTTTAGAAGAAGGGTTCAACGCCTTTACCGTCCACAGAGTCTATGGCCGGGGACGGCAGAAGGGGCTCCAATACCTCTCCAAATCGAAAGAGGGGATAGAAGGGATCTGTTTTCTTCCTAAACGGATGGTCACCCTATTTGTCCCCCAAGAAGAGGTGGAAACGGTGGTTCAAATTCTAATGGGAACAAATAGAACCGGAGAAATTGGGGATGGAAAAATTTTTGTTTGTCCTTTAGACATGGTGGAACGCGTCCGCACCGGAGAAAAAGGGCAAGAAGTATTAATATAGGAGAAATCTAATGGCAGCTAGAGAGGGAGTTCGATATCCCAAATTTAAAGAACATTTTTCGGTTTTAGATTTTAACGCCGAGCGGGCTGTCCCCGTGATTAGCCTCTATGACTTGCCCAAAGAAATTTCTAAGGAGGAAGTAAAAATATCTGTCTGCGGCTTAGATTGCAAAAAGCGTTTTTATGGTTGGAACGATTTTCAAAAAATAAAAAAAGTTAAAACCCGCATGCCTCTCATCTGCCAAATTTTCAACTGGGCCGAAATCATCCGCTGGGAAGGGTGGAAGCTTAAAGATGTTTTGGAATCTTTTGGAATTGCCGATAAAGAAAACCGGTATTACGCCTTTTATTCTGACGACGGGAACTACTTCGAGTCTTTATCCAGAAAAGAAGCTCTGGATGAACGATCCCTCATTATTTATGGAATGAACGGGGAAGATTTAAGTCACGAACATGGCGGGCCTATTCGGCTGGCAGTTCCTTTTTTACAAGGGTATAAGAGCGTAAAGTGGCTCTGTGGAATCCGATCCTTTCAAAATGATCCCTTGGGAATAAAAATTTTGCTCGCCCAATCCAAAACCGGAAAGCTGGCTCCCTCTTGGAAAAATAAATATGGGCTAGGACCTCTGGAAGGAAGAGTGATTCATCACGAAAGACTCCCTCTGCAAGAAAAGACAGAGAGTAACCCGAATAATTCAGTTGGAAGCGAGAACCGAGAATGAAAAGATGGCTTTTTTTTCGAAATAAAAAAGTTCAAGCATACTTTCTAGTATGCGCGAACTTTTTTGTGAAGAAAAAAATGCTATATTTTCATTCGAATTCCGCTTTCCAACTGAATTATTCGGGTTAATAATCCCATGAACGATTTTTACTTCAACTTAAAAGAAAGATTTATTAAATTTTCCAAAGCGGGCCATCTGCCCACGTTGTTCAGTTCATTTTTATATTTTGACGTCTGCTTTGCGGTTTGGGTGCTCAATGGAGCGATGGCTCCCTTCATCAGCGAACAGTTCCATCTCTCCCCCTCCCAAAAAGGACTGATGGTTTCTGTTCCCATTATGGCGGGAGCGCTTATGCGGTTTCCCTTGGGCGTGTTGGCGGAATATATCGGTAGAAAATCGGCAGCCATCGTAGAGATGTCTTTAACCAGCGTGGCGCTTCTCTATGGATGGTTATTTGTAAATACTTATTCCGAAGTTTTATTGATGGGAGTTCTTTTAGGAATTGCCGGGGCCAGTTTTGGAGTGGCTCTTTCATTGGGATCGGGCTCTTATCCCGCGAAATATAAAGGACTCGCCATGGGAATTGCCGGCGCTGGGAACAGCGGCACCGTGCTCGCAACACTTTTTGGCCCTCCTCTGGCCCAACGATACGGCTGGAATACGGTATACGGCTTAGCGGTGCTTCCCATGCTAGTCGCTCTCACCGTGCTTTCCCTCTTAGCGCGAGAGCCTGAAGGCCAGGAAAAAAAGAAGTTAAAAGATTATTTAAAAGTGCTTGTGGAAAAAGATGCGTGGACTTTCAACTTAATTTACATGGTTACCTTTGGCGGCTTTATAGGACTAACCAATTTTCTTCCCACTTTCTTCCACGATCAATTTGGAGTTACCAAAGTAAGGGCGGGTCAATTTGCAACTCTAGTTGTATTAATGGGAAGTGTGGCCCGCGTATTAGGAGGATACTTGGCCGATTCTCTGGGCGGGATTAAAACTCTTAGGATTGTCTTTTTTATTATTTTAGCCGGATTTATCGCCTGCAGTTTTCTCCCCGGGATTTACACTTTTATTCTTGTTTTACTTCTTATTTTTGCAGGGCTGGGGGCGGGGAATGGAGCGGTCTTTCAACTGGTCCCTCTCAGATTCCCCATAGCTACTGCCGTCGCTTCCAGCCTTATCGGAGAAATCGGAGCGTTGGGAGGAGCTTTTATTCCCAACGCTATGGGAGTTTCTAAACAGATGTTGGGAAGTTTTACCGCTGGATTTTTAAGTTTCGCGGGATTAACGATCGGCGCCTTTATCCTTTTACAGAAGAGAAAAAAAGAGTGGGTGGGGGACTGGATTGACGCTCACGGAAAAGCGTTGCCGGTAAGAGAAGGGAGAGTCCAAATGTTCCCTGTGATTCCTGTCATGGAGATCTATTGATGTTTACGGTAGGCACAAACCCCATAGAAAAAATTAAAGCGGAAAAAGATGGGCTAGATATTCTGCAAGAGATAGAAAGTTTAGCGGCGAACGGCTATTCTAAATTATCCCCCCAGGATGCCGAACGCTTAAAGTGGATTGGAACTTTTTTACGTAAAAGAACTCCCGGATTTTTTATGATGCGCATCCGCATTACCGGCGGCAGAGCTCACGCGAAACAACTCTACACCTTAGCGCAGATTGGGGAACGGTTGGGGAACAGCGTTCTGGATGTAACCACTCGCCAACAAATAGAGCTGCGCGCCATTAAAATAGAATCGGTGCCTCAAATTCTTAGAGATTTAAACGATGTAGACCTCAATAGTTTTCAAACGGGCCTAGACAATATTCGCAATGTGAACACCTGCGCTTTATCTGGTTTAACTCCTTCTGAATTATTAGACGCTTACCCTTATACCGTCGAGTTCACCCATCTCTTTCTGCAGAATAAAGAGTACACCAACTTGCCTCGCAAAATGAA
>JAHFCA010000004.1:0-10226 GCA_023249715.1 Elusimicrobiota bacterium | reverse complement strand
TGTGACGATTACTGGCTGTTTAGAAAATTGCACCCACCCGGAATCGCAAGACATTGGACTAGTTCCCGCGCAAAAAAGTATGAATGGCGCCAAAACAAAAGGGTTCAACGTCTGGGTCGGCGGAAAAATGGGGTCGGGCGGTTTTAATAACGCTCAAAATTTAGATATTTTTGTTCCCCCGGAAGCAGCGGCACCTATTTGTTCTCAAATTGCTCTGCTCTTCCGCGACCATGGATTCCGAGTAGAAAGAACAAAATGTCGCCTTTCTTTTTTATTAGAAGCTTGGGGAATAGAAAAATTTAGGTCGGAGCTTGAGACTCCATGGAAACAAGCAGGCGCCTCTAATTTTTTAACTGCTGGAGAAGATTTACGTAAAGAAACGGAAACCGACCATTTAGGAATCTCTCCCCAAAAACAGCCCGGCCTTTATTCAGTAGGACTTTCGATCCCCGTTGGAAGACTGAGTTCAAAACAACTGTATGAAATTGCGCGTCTATCCGAAGTTTATGGAACCGGCGACATTAGAATTACTCCTCAACAAAATATGATTCTCGTCAATGTGCCAGAAAATAAGCTAAAGATTTTAGAAGAAGAACCGCTCCTTGCCCAGCTCCCCCCGAACCCCACTCCATTTTCCAGAGGGCTGGTATCGTGTGTAGGGATTGATTACTGCAACTTAGCCTTAATTGAATCCAAAGGAATAGCTTTGAAAGTTACAAAAGAATTAGAAAAAAGATTGGGGAAAGAACAAATTGAAAAAATACGGATGTACTGGTCGGGCTGCGCCGCAGGGTGCGGCAATCACCACACGGCCGATATTGGGTTTCAAGGGATTAAAGCGAATATAGACGGAAAAATTGTAGACGCCGTGCACATTTTTGTGGGTGGAAAAATTGGCAAGAATGCGCGGGCAGCGGAAAAAATTATGGAGCTGGTCCCCTGCGATATTTTACCCGATGTGTTAGAACCCATTATTCGTAACATGACTATATTAAAAAAAGTGCGCCGGGATGTAGAGGCGGAACAAAGAGTGGTAATGATCCCAGCCGATTCAGGTTGGGGAGGAGAATAAGTGTATGAAGATGATACGAGCGATTATACGGCCGGAAAAAGAGGAAGAGGTGGTGCGAGGATTGGAAACCGCAGGGTTCCCATCCATCACTAAGATGGATGTGTTTGGCCGCGGCAAACAAAAAGGAATTCAGGTAGGCACCGCGGTCTATGACGAACTGGCCAAAACCATGATTATGGTCGTGGTCGAAGATGCCATGGTAGAAAAAGCGTCGAATGCCATTGCCGCTGCCGCCAAAACAGGGAACTATGGGGACGGAAAACTTTTTGTCTCCTCAATTGATTCTGCCTATACCATCCGCACCGGCAAAGCCGCTCTTTAAAAAAATTAGTGACTCAACGCCCATTCATAATGATTACAGAAGACAGTTTTAAACGGAGAGTCTCTTACTTGCGCCTTTCAGTAACGGATCGCTGCAACCTGCGGTGTCGTTACTGCATGCCCAAAGGGAAAATTCAATTCTTTTCCAGCGACGAATTGCTTCGTTTAGAAGAATTAAAACGTCTTTTAAAAATCTTTCGCGATCTGGGAGTTTGCAAAGTACGACTCACCGGAGGAGAACCTTTATTGCGACTGGAGTTAGAATCTATTTTAAAAGAGGTGATCGCTTTGGGAATCCGCGATGTTTCTCTTACCACCAACGGAGTAACCTTAAGCAAAAGAATTCCTTCTTTAATAGCGGCGGGCCTTACCCGAATCAATATCAGTTTAGACACATTTAATAAAGAGAGGTTTTTTAACATTACGGGCTCCGATAGCTTAAACAGCGTATTGCGGGGAATAGAAGATTCCATTGCAGCCGGGTTAACCCCCGTAAAAATAAATATGGTGGTCATGAGAAACATAAATTTGGATGAAGTGGAAGATTTTGTTGCTTTTGCCAAAAACCATCCTGTGGAAGTTCGTTTTTTAGAAGTCATGCCCACCGCCAATAATTTTGAAGGAACCTCTTCCCTAACCCACGATAACTTTGTTTCTGTAGAGGAAATTAAAGAACGCGTAGAGCAACGCGCCGCATTAATTCCCGAAGAATTTTCTGGGAGTGTGGCTAAAGTTTTTAAAATTAAAGAGGGGATCGGGAAGATAGGTTTTATTAGTCCGATATCGAACCACTTTTGCGGTTCGTGCAATCGTATTCGTCTCAACGCCCGCGGGATTTTAAAAACGTGTCTCCACGGCCCAGACTCCGCTAATTTGAGATTGGCCTTACGGCAGGGAGCCTCCGACCAAGATTTAAAAGTGGTCATTCGCAACGCCCTGCTCTTAAAACCAGAAGAACATTTTATTCGGCCAGACCACTACTTAAGCCAGCATCTACAAATGTCGCAAGTGGGTGGATAAGAGCCTAGGAACACGATGAAAATTAAGATCAAATTTTTTTCCATCGCCAAAGATCTCTTAGACAAAGAGGAAATTCAATTGGAAGTTGCTCCTTTGCATAACTTAAATCAATTAAAAAAAGAGTTGGAAAAAATCTATCCTTCTTTTAAAGGGATGCCGGGACGTTTTGCGGTCAACTTAAGTTTTACTTCAAACGAGACCATCATCAATGAAACAGACGAAATCGCATGGATCCCTCCGGTAAGCGGAGGTTAGGCTCTATGTTTTCCGTTACCCCTAATCCAATTGATATTTCTGCTATCCTGGCTAACGCGATTGCCCCAGAAAATGGCGCCCTCGCTACTTTTATGGGAACGGTGCGAAACCATTCCGAAGGACAAAAAATAAAACAGCTCTACTATGAAGCGTATGCGCCCATGGCTCTAAAAAGTTTTGAAGCGGTGGAAAAGGAAGTAAGGGCGCTCTGGAAAATTTCGCAGCTCTCAATCATTCACAGAACTGGCGCGCTTTCTATCGGGGAAATAGCCGTGTTTATTCTGGCCACGGCTCCTCATAGGAAAGAAGCGTTATCGGCTTGCTCTTACACAATCGACCGCGTAAAAGAGATCTCCCCCATATGGAAAAAGGAAATCGTTTAACCCATATTTCCGCCGACGGCCATCTGCAAATGGTAAACGTCGCTTTAAAACCACAAACTTTAAGGGGGGCCATCGCCTCCTGCCATCTAAAAATGGCCCCCAAAACTTTACAAGCCCTAAAAGAAAAAGCCTTACCGAAAGGGGACGCCCTCACGTTGGCCCAAGTGGCCGGTATTCAAGGGGCGAAACAGACACCGTATCTTATTCCTCTTTGTCATACGATTCCTGTTCAAGAAATTTCTGTCAATTTCTCTTTTACGAAAACGGGAATAAAAATTGTTTCCCGCGTTGACTCTATCGCTTCCACAGGGCCAGAAATGGAAGCTCTCACTGCCTGCACCGTAGCGGCTTTGGCTCTCTATGATATGTGTAAGAGTATCGATAAAAACCTTGTCATCGAAGAGGTAAAACTAGAGGAAAAATTCGGAGGAAAGAGTTCTCAAAAGAAATTAAACTCCAAAAGACGCGCTGTGGTTCTAACGTTAAGCGATCGCGCTTTTCAGGGAATTTATAAAGATGAAAGCGGTCCTATCGCCAAAGGAATTCTGGAAAAGGTTGGGTTCCATATCGTTAAACAAAAAATTCTTCCGGACGATCTTGAGACAATCACGGACCAGATAGATCGTTGTTGCGAAATTTTAAAACCAGATCTTTTACTCACTCTAGGCGGCACGGGAATATCTCCCAGAGATGTCGCCCCGGAAGCAACTCAACGTGTTATAGAAAGAACTGTTCCCGGGATCGCGGAGATGCTTCGCAACCAATCCTATGCCCACCACCCTGCTTCCAGTTTTCTCTCTCGTTCCGGCGCGGGACTAAAAGGAAAAACATTGATCCTCAATCTCCCGGGGAAACCATCCGCCATTGCGGAATGTTTAAATCTTTTAACTCCCTCTTTTGAACACATTTTCCAGATGATTAGAGGGGAGGGCCATGAGTGATTTCTGTCAATTCCGCGCTTCAAAAAATTCTGGAGAATAGCTCTCCGCTTCCCCCAGTTACTCTTCCCCTTTCAAAATCTTTAGGCCACATCCTGGGTAAAGATGTGGTGGCCAATCAACCCCTTCCTTCTTTTTCTAATTCAGCGATGGACGGCTTTGCAGTTCGTTCTAACGATTTAAAGCGCATTCCAAAAATTCTACAAGTCATCGAAGAGATCCCTGCAGGAAAATTCCCCAAACAAAAAGTACGCGCCGGAACCGCTTCCCGCATTATGACGGGCGCTCCCCTCCCTTTGGGAGCCGATGCAATTGTTCCCGTAGAAAAGACGGCGCTAGAAAAAAATGAATCTGTAAAAATCCTGGCACACGTTCACAAAGGCCAGCACATTCGTTCCAAAGGAGAAGAGTTAAAAAAAGGGAAAAAAATTTTTAGTCGCGGCCATCTCTTAAAACCGGCCGACTTAGGGCTCTTAGCTGCTTTGGGAATAACCAGAATTAAAGTTTTTCCAAAACCCTCGGTTTCTATTGTTACCACAGGTTCTGAAGTAGTGGGAATATCGGCTCATCCTAAACCAGGCCAAATTAGAAATTCAAACCTTATTTCCATTCTCTCTTCCGTTAAACAGTTAGGCTGTTCCGTCCCTTTAGCCTGCCATATCAAAGATAACCTCCAAAGTTTAGAAGCGCTTATACAAAAGAATCGTTCTAATGTCCTCATTACCTGCGGCGGAGTCTCTGTGGGAGACTACGATTTTGTTACAAAAGTTTTAGAAAAAATGGGGAAAATTATTTTCTGGAAAGTAGCCATGAAACCCGGCAAACCTTTTCTTTTTGGGAAGATAGGCCGTTCTCTTTTTTTTGGATTGCCGGGAAACCCTGTTTCTAGTTTAGTCACCTTTGACATTTTAGTCAAACCAGCGCTGCGTTATCTTTCAGGAGAGAAAGAGGTTTTCCCAAAAATAGAGTTTGCCGCCTTAACCAAAAATACCGCTTCCCCAGGCGGTCGGCAAGAATATATTCGAGCGCGCCTGTCCCTCTCTAAAAAAGGATTTAAGATTGCGCCGCTTCCCTGGCAAGGGTCGGGAATGCTGCGCTCGCTTGCCCACGCGAACGCTTGGATCCTAGTTCCTGCTCATAAAAAATACCGTGCGGGAAGCATTGTCCCATTTATTCGACAATAAAAAATGACTGCTTTAAGCCCGGAAATATTAATTTTTGTTTCACTTCTCATTGGAATCGTCGCCTTTTGTTACGCTTCGGTTGGGCATGGAGGCGCCTCCGGTTATTTAGGGGTTCTATCCTTTTTTATACTCGCCCCCAAAGAACTCTCCTCCACCGCGCTGCTACTGAACATCTTAGTTTCAGCCACCTCTAGCTATTCCTATTTTAAGGCCGGCCATTTACGACAAGATTTACTCCGTTCTTTTCTTATTACTTCTGTTCCTTTCGCCTTTTTGGGAGGAACTCTCCATATTTCTGTAAAATTATATTCTTTGATATTAGCTGTGGCGTTAATGATTGCCGCAATTCGGCTCAATTGGAAACTTCAATTGAAATCGATGGATGCGCCAAAAAAATTGAATTCATTTTGGATCCCGCTCCTAGTTGGAGCTTTAATTGGGGTGGTTTCCGGCCTCATTGGCATAGAGGGTGGCATATTTTTAAGTCCCCTCCTGCTCTTAGCCAACTGGGCGACCCCAAAAGAATCGGCCGCCATTTCCGCTCCCTTTATTTTGGTGAACTCGTGCGCGGGGTTATTGGGAAGATATTTTTCCGGCGCTCTCGTCCTAGGACAAATGACCCCATTCTTAATTTGCGCTTTTCTGGGAGGGCTTCTTGGTTCTCATCTGGGAGCCAACCGTTTTACCTCTTCTCTCTTAAGAGCAATTTTGGCAATTGTGCTTATTTTAGCTTCCTTTAAATTATCGAAGATTGCTCTGTATTAAAAACGATAGCGGAAAGAAAAGGTGGCGGAAGCGCTGTGGAGATCGCTCTCCGAAAAATAATCTGTAAATCGGTAATCCACCAAAAGGGCGCAATAGAACTCCTCCTCCCTAAACCATTTTCCTCCTTCTATAAAAAAGAGATGGCGATTTCTATCTTGAGAATTTAAATTAAAACGGTAAAAATTCGTCTCATACCCTAAGGCTGCTTTCCAATCTCTCTTCTTTAAATAGGAAGAACCCAGTTTAGCGGCGACGCGGCAATAGTCATCATTAGAATTAGAGGGATATCCCACATTTTTATATCTCCCTTCGAAATCGAAGCGCCATTTAAAAGATGGGTCCTCCTTCCATAAATAATCGAAGTCCGACTTTACTTCCCATCCGTTGGAATCGAACCGATTCGTTCTAAAATCATTTTCAAATGAGGAAAACTGCAATCTTCCAATTAAATCATCTCTTAAAGAATGTTCGCTTTTTAAGCGGTATTCCCAAAAAGAAAAATCTTCATCTTCATCCCGCCCCTCAATCTCTTTGGAATCCCTTTTCCCAAAGGAACCGGAAGCCCCAAGGCTATCCAACCAGAGTAAATAGAGTTGAACTGTTCCTCCTGCTTCGATCTCCTGCTTCAACTTTTCTCTTCCCGCTCTTTCGAATTCATGGACTTCTACCCTGTAGGAGGACTTTAAATCTAATCGCTCTTCCAACAGGGTTTTCTTTACTTTTGTTTCCTGATAAAAAACCGTTTGGTCTTTCCCTCCCTGAGTTAGATACTGGTACTCGTTCCAACCCATTCCAAAAGAAAGCGAATAGTCATTCCTTTTTTCTAAAAGAAAGGTGGGCTGGAATGTTAGCTGATTAAAATTAAGCGCCGTTTGTTTGGGATACCTCTTTTCTCGGCGATTGGCTCTAAATCTAAAAAGTAACGCCTGCGATTCTTTTCTAAACAATAAATAGGAAGAAGTAACCCCATAGACTCGGGTAATATTATCTAAATCGTTAAATGTTTTATAATCTTTTTCCCAATAGGCGGTTTTCGCCTCGGCGCGGAATTTCTCCGTAGGTTTAAAATCAACCCCCACAGAATATTTGGACAGATACAGGTCATCCTCCTGGGCGTCCGATTCTTCGGAAACGGACCTTTGCCCTAACTCAGTTTCACCAAGAAAAGTTAAAGTTTGAGCAAAAGAGAGAGAAAAATTAGAAATGGAGAAAGAGACAAAGATTAAAAATAAAACTTTTGTCACTGGAATAAAAGTATAGCAAATTAGATAAAGAGCAAGATTTCCCTCTTGACAGAAAAAGCGATTACTGTTATATTGGCACTTAAGGTACTAGAGTGCTAGAATGTTTTTTCTACCCTTGTGCCCATTATGAGATTAGATAAATTAACCATTAAAGCTCAAGAAGCCTTCCAAGACTCTCAAAGCAAAGTGAGTGAGCGGTCTCATTCTACTGTAACCGCATTGCATCTCCTTATGTCCCTCTTAGAACAACGGGATGGCGTGGTTTCTAAAACTTTGGATCAGCTAGGGATTGGGGCCGCTCTCTTTTCTAAAAATGTGGAGAAAATTTTAGATTCCATCCCGCAAGTAATGACAATAAACCAAGAACAACCCGGTCAAATCTACATTGCCGGAGAAGTCCAAACCCTATTAAACTTGGCAGAAAAGAATGCTCTCGATCTTAAAGATGAATTTATCTCTACGGAGCACCTGCTCTTAGGTATTGTGCAAGAAGGAAAGAGCAGGGCCGCTAAACTCTTGTTAGAGAAAGACGCAACTAAGGAAAATATTTTAAAAGCTCTGCTCTCTATTCGCGGGAACCAACGCGTTACGTCTCCCTCTCCAGAAGATACCTATAAAGCCTTAGAAAAATATGGAAAAGACTTAACAGAAATGGCGCTCCATGGAAAATTGGACCCCGTCATAGGCAGGGATCAAGAAATTCGCAGAGTAATCCAAGTAATCGCCCGAAGAACAAAAAATAATCCGGTTCTCATTGGGGATCCCGGTGTGGGTAAAACCGCCATTGCGGAAGGGTTAGCCCAAAGAATTGTGGCGGGAGATGTTCCGGAAAGTTTAAAAGATAAAAAAGTGGTGGGGCTCGATTTAGGCGCTCTCATTGCCGGGACTAAGTTCCGTGGGGACTTTGAAGAAAGGCTTAAAGCGGTCTTAAAAGAAGTTTCTTCCTCCAATGGACAAATCGTTCTATTTATTGATGAGATGCATACGCTCATCGGAGCCGGGGCCGCGGAAGGAGCGATGGATGCTTCCAACTTACTCAAGCCCATGTTGGCCCGTGGAGAGCTCCATTGCATTGGCGCCACCACAATTCAAGAATACCGCAAGCACATAGAAAAAGATGCCGCTTTGGAAAGGAGGTTCCAACCTATTTTAGTTAACGAACCTTCGGTAGAAGATACCATTTCCATCTTGCGGGGGCTCAAAGAAAAATACGAACTCCACCATGCCGTCCGCATTAAAGATTCCGCTCTGGTCGCCGCCGCCAAACTTTCCAGCCGCTATATTGCGGACCGCTTTTTACCGGACAAAGCGATCGACCTCATCGACGAAGCGGCTTCCTCTCTGCGCATGGCGATCGACTCCATGCCTATTGAGCTCGAAGAAGTTTCCAGAAAAGCGCGTCAGCTCGAAATAGAAAAGACCGCTCTAAAAAAAGAGAATGACCCAAATTCCCACGATAAAATTAGGGACATAGAAAAGGAATTGGCAGTTTTGAATACTACTATGGGAAATTTAAAAGAAAAGTGGGAAAAGGAAAAAAGTTCTATCCAAAAAATCCATACGTTAAAAGAAAAAATTGAAGATTTAAAACTCGAAGAAAAAAATGGTGAACGAAGCGGGGATTTAGGCCGAGTAGCCGAAATCCGCTATGGGACTATTCCTTCCCTTCAAAAAGAGCTCTCTGAGCTCAACCGCGAGGTCCAAACGCGTAGCCGGGATGGCGCCTTCCTAAAAGAAGAAGTCGACGAACAAGATATTGGCCAGGTGGTCGCCCGCTGGACGGGAATTCCCATGACCCGTATGCTTGAGAGCGAAATGAAAAAACTCTCCGAGATGGAAAAACGGCTTCACGCGCGCGTGATCGGCCAAGAAGAAGCCCTTACCGCCATCGCCAATGCCGTGCGCCGCTCTCGCTCTGGGATTACCGACCCTAACCGCCCCATCGGATCTTTTATTTTTCTGGGTCCCACAGGCGTTGGCAAAACAGAATGCGCCAAAGCGGTGGCCGAATATCTTTTTGATGACGAGAAAAATTTAGTCCGCATCGACATGAGCGAATATATGGAAAAACATTCCGTTGCCCGCATGATCGGAGCTCCCCCGGGATATGTGGGGTACGCAGAAGGGGGGCAGCTCACGGAAGCGATCCGCAAACATCCTTATTCCGTCATACTCTTCGACGAGATAGAAAAAGCGCACAAGGAAGTCTTTGACCTTATGCTGCAAATTCTAGACGATGGCCGCCTTACCGACGGGCAGGGAAGAACCGTTAACTTTAGAAATACGCTCATTATTATGAGTTCCAATATCGGCTCCAACTGGATTCAGGAAACATCCGACTACCGCGAAATGAAAAAACGGGTGACGGAATCCATCCAAGCCTATTTCCGTCCGGAATTCTTAAACAGAATTGATGAAATTTTAATTTTTCATCGCCTCAACGCGGACCAAATGAACGCGATTTTGGATTTAAATTTGAACCAGATTATCCAGCGCTTAAACGAGAAAAAAATCGACCTCGCGATTGCCGAATCCGCTAAACGATTCTTTGTCAAAGAAGGGTTTCATCCTGCCTATGGAGCCAGGCCCTTAAAGAGAACATTACAAAAATTTTTAATCGATCCTCTCGCTCAAAAAATTGTCTCGGAAGAAATTAAGGAAGGGGAGTCCGTAGAAGTTTCTTCTAAACGTATCGACGGAATAGAATCACTTGCGTTTAAACGGAAATAAAATTGTATCTTTGGGATTTTTTAGGCCGTTGAGTTTGGGAGTATCTAAATTATAGTGAAGGCCGCGGGATTCTTTGCGCTGTAGAGCGCAGCGAATCACACACTCCGCCACCAGCGCGATATTTCTGAGTTCAATTAAATCGGAAGTCACAATAAAGTTCCAATAGTAGTCTTGAATTTCCTGTTGCAGCAGTTCAATTCTCCGCAAAGCCCTGTCCAAACGTTTATGCGTCCTCACTAGCCCCACATAGTTCCACATAAAATGGCGTATCTCATCCCAATTTTGCTCAATAATGACCTGCTCATCGGGATTCC
>JAHFCA010000183.1 GCA_023249715.1 Elusimicrobiota bacterium | reverse complement strand
CTGGCCCACTTCTGCCCCAATTTAAAGGTTAGTGCGACAGATATTTCTCAAGACGCTTTAAAAATCGCGCAATTCAATGCAAAAAAATTAAAGGTTCAGAATCAAATTGAGTTTTTTTTAGGGAATCTCTATGATATTTCTTTACAACAAAAACAGTTTGATTTCATTGTATCGAATCCTCCCTATATTGAGAGAGGTGCCCTAAAGCTGCTTCAGAAAGAGGTACAGAACGAACCAATGCAAGCTTTAGATGGTGGAAAAGATGGACTGCGAATTATAAAACCACTTATAGAAAAGTCACCGAAGTACTTACGGGAGGGTGGATCCATTTTTATAGAGATAGGGGAAGAACAAGTTTTAGCGGTGACTGAAATATTGAATAAGACAGGTTTTAAAAAATACGAGGTTTTTAAAGATAGTTTTAATAAAGCAAGAGTTATTCAAGGAGTTTTGAATGCATAAAATAGTGATCCATGGAGGAAAACCTTTAAAAGGGGAGGTGGAGATATCGGGATCTAAAAATTCGGCTCTCCCGTGCTTATTCGCCACTCTTTTAACAGACGAGGAATCTGTTCTTAATAATGTTCCGGATCTTGTTGATATTGATACCACGTGCTCTTTATTGACGACTCTAGGAAAAACTATAGAACGAAAAGGCTCTACAGTTTTTGTTAAGCCTGGGAAAAAATTACAAAGTGAAGCCCCTTATGATTTAGTGAGAAAAATGAGAGCTTCCGCCTTAGTGCTGGGCCCACTCTTGGCTCGATGTGGGGTAACGCGAGCTTCTTTGCCGGGAGGATGCGCCATTGGTTTAAGACCGATCGATATCCATATTGACGGATTCAAAACGTTGGGGGCTACCACAACCCTTGTGAATGGAATGGTAGAAATTAAAGCTACGGAACTAAAAGGAAATAAATATAAATTAAAGTTCCAGAGTGTAGGCGCCACTGAGAATTTATTGATGGCAGCCTCCCTTGCTACAGGAGATACCATATTACAAAATGTGGCTCGAGAACCGGAGATTGTAGATTTGGCTAATCTTTTAATAAAAATGGGAGCTAAAATTTCTGGAATGGGGAGTTCTACCATCCATATTACAGGAGTAGAACGACTTTATCGAGCGGAACACACTATTATTCCTGATAGAATTGAAACTGCCACGTATCTCATTGCAACGGCCATGACCCAAGGGAATGTGGTATTGAGAAAGACAGAACCCCAGCATATTGAGTGTATTCTTCAATTTTTAGTTAAAGCGGGAATAAAACTTAAAGTAAATCATTCCTCTATTCATTGTAGGGCAACTCGTAAATTTAAACCTGTGAGTGTCGTTACCGGGCCTTATCCTAAATTTCCGACTGATGTGCAAGCGCAATGGATGGCTTTAATGGCTTTAGCGGCAGGGAAAAGTTACATTACAGAAAAAATATTCGAAAGTAGACATCTTCACGCAGCGGAGCTTTGCCGGATGGGGGCAAAAATTCAAAGTAGGTCGAACCAGTTTATTATAGAAGGGGTCGATCGGCTCCAGGGCGCCCATGTGATGGTTTCGGACCTTAGGGCCGGAGCCGCGCTAGTGCTGGCCGGACTAGCGGCACGGGGAAAGACAGTGATCCATAGAATTTATCACTTGGATCGCGGTTACGAAAATTTAGAATTAAAACTGAAGCAATTAGGGGCCAATATCGAAAGAATAGATTAAATTATATAATTATTCTGGTAAAGGTAAATAAGCATGAGCCGTATACAATTAGAGGTCTTTAAAATTATTAAAAAGGTGAAAAATGAAGGGGATCGCGCCCTTCAAGACGCCACCTTAAAATTTGATCGAGTTAATCTTTCTCGTTCAGGATTGTTTCCTGTACCCCCAGCAGCCTTAAAAAAGGCGTATGAATCGATTCCATCGGAACTAAGATCCGCGCTTATAGTAGCCAAAAAACGAATCAGAGATTTCCATACGGAAGAGCTAAAAAATTTGATTCGGAATTGGAGCAAAAATATCGGCGGGATTTCAGTAGGGCAAAGAGCGACTCCTCTCAATAGAATTGGGATTTATGTGCCTGGAGGGAGAACAACATACCCTTCTACAGTTCTGATGACTGCTATTCCTGCCACTGTAGCCGGTGTTAGAGAAATTATTATTGTGACTCCGCCTCAAAACCTTAAAAAAGAGATGCTTGCAGCTTGTTTTATTTCTGGAGTTAAAAGAATATATGGGGTGGGTGGCCCCCAAGCGATCGCCGCTTTGGCTTTTGGAACTGAAACTGTGCCTAAGGTGGATAAAATATTTGGCCCAGGGAATCGTTATGTAGCGGAGGCTAAAAGACAGCTTTTTGGAACAGTTGGTATCGATAGTCTAGCGGGCCCAAGTGAAGTAGTCGTTTGGGCAGATGGTTCCTGCGATCCAAAAAAGATTGTGCTAAACCTTTTGGCTCAGGCGGAACACGACCCCGATGCAAGAGCCGCTTTTTATACGCAGGATCGGAATCTTATGTCTAAAGTAAAACCCCTAATTCCTGCTAATTTTTTAAAGCAGATTGAATGCTTTTATGATAAGAATAAAGATGTTATTGCCGATAAAATCAATAGTTTAGCGCCAGAACATTTATGGTTAGCTTTAAAAAATCCAAAACAAGCGATGTCGAATATCTTTAACGCAGGAGCTATTTTTTTGGGGACCAATACTCCGGTGGCCTTAGGAGATTATATTGCGGGCCCCAGCCATGTGCTGCCAACGGGGAAATCGGCTCGATTTAGTTCGGGTCTGTCGGTAAAAGATTTTTATAAATGGAGCTCTGTAATAGAGAGAAAAGATAACAATATATCCTCACTATTAAACGCAGCAATGGCATTGGCAAAGGCAGAAAAGTTAGAGAACCATTATTTATCTTTAAAGGAAGCCTAAATTATGAAAGGAAAACGAACTGCTACTATTGAAAGAAATACAAAAGAAACTCAAATTCAAGTTTTTCTCAATTTAGATGGAAGCGGAAAATCTAAAATTAGCACACCCTTGCCATTTTTAAACCATATGCTCGATCTTTTTTCAAAACACTCCTTGTTTGATTTAGAAGTTCAAGCGAAAGGGGACACGGATATAGATGATCACCATTTA
>JAHFCA010000182.1 GCA_023249715.1 Elusimicrobiota bacterium | reverse complement strand
TGAATATTTGGTTTCTGTTTTTGGCCATAGATGCCTCTTTGAAGACGAAATTTACGAAAATCGTCCTCACTGACATCCCCTTGCTTTAATTTTTTAATCTCCGCCGATATCTCTTGAATATCTTGGAGATAGAGAGGGATCTCTTTTAAAGCCCCGGGCGTTAGAAAGCCAAGTTTTTTATCCAGATTATTTTCCATCCATTTTATTTTTTATAGTAATTCGCGTTGATCTCAATAAAATTTTTCCATTGATCGGGCACTTGTTCATTGGGAAAAATAGCGGTTACCGGACAAACCGCTTGGCAGGCGCCGCAATCGATACAAGTCACTGGATCAATATAAAGCTGCTCCGCAGTTGCAAAAGCCGCTTCGTTCTTTGTAGGGTGAATGCACTCTACAGGGCAAACTTCAACGCAAGCCGTATCTTTTACGTTGACGCAAGGTTGGGTAATTGTATAAGCCATTTAACTACTCCTTTATTCTAATTAAGTGAGCCATTTTTTGGACTCGCTTTATTTTATCACAATATTTTCTTCTTGAAAACTATTCTCTTCATTCTCTCTATACCAAGAACGCGCTTCCACAAAGTTCCCACGATCCACTTTTACAATCACGCTCGACCAACCTGCCATCATAGGTTGAGAAGCGTCCGTGGAACTTGGAGTGGCCGGATGATCTGGATGAGAATGAAAAACTCCCACCTGATCTAACCCTTCTTTTTGCGCTAAAAGAATCTTAGAGGAATGTTCCATAGGATCTATAAAAAATTCTGTTCCTCCGCCTTTTAGGGCTCTCTCCTTGGGTAAAGTAACCACTCCCATTTTCATTAGCTGATTTAAACGCTCTGAGTGCTGCCCATCCAATACATTCTCAAGAACTTCAATTTTTTGGACCACGGCGGATCCGTTTTGAAAGATTCCTAAAAGAAGACCGCAAACTTCTTTAGGATACCCTTGCTCAGAGAGTTGCTGCAGAGTGTTCCATGATTTATTTTCGAATATAATCTCTTTCATCTTAAGAACACTCCTTACAGGGACACAACTGTCTTAAGTGTTGGAGGGTATAGAGACCGGTGTTATGTCCATCGCTAAAATCTATTCTGAGCGCGTATTGCCCTACGGGAGTTACTTTGAAAGCTTCTAAATTTGGATTTACGTTATCTTTAATTAAAATTTGTTTGCCTGATCTTTCATCGATACAAAAAGCACATCTGCAATTTTGCCTTAAATAAGGGAATGGATACAAACTTTGATGCAAATCGTTCCATGTAATTTTTAAATCCGTTGTCCCAATTTTGCGAATCTCTTTGGGAAGAAGCAGGGTCATGAAAAATTATTTAGATTCTTCGACGACTTCCAGTTTCTGAGCTGAAAAATTAGCAATGCTAACCTGGGCCGCGACCCGTTTTGCTATTTCTCGATAGTTCTGGGCAATGGGAGATCCGGGTAGAGCGATAACAGCGGGAACGCCTTCGTCCGCTTTAATGCGGATGGAAATATCGAGAGGAATTTCCCCTAAAAACGGAATTTCTAATTTTGCGCTCGCCTGCTTAGCCCCCCCATGGCCAAAAATTTCTTCTTTAGAACCGCAATGGGAACAGAGATGATAACTCATATTCTCTATCATTCCCAACAACCGAACATTGGTTTGCTGAAACATTCTGAGCGTTTTCATGGAGATCATAAGCCCCACATCTTGAGGCGTAGAGACAATGACCGCTCCCGTAATAGAAACTGTTTGCACTAATGTAAGATGGACATCCCCAGTTCCCGGAGGCAAATCTACAATTAAATAATCGAGTTCTCCCCATTCCACATCGGCTAAACTTTGTTCCAAAGCTCGGTGCGCCATGGGGCCTCGCCAAATAAGAGGTTGGTCCCCTTGGGCAAAAAATCCCATGGACATAAATTTGATACCGTGAGCTACTTTGGGTTGAATGAGATTTTCTCGCAGTGTTGTGTCTCCCGGTTTACCCATCATAATAGGAATGGAAGGTCCATAAATATCTCCATCCAAAAGCCCTACTTTGGCGCCTTCTAAAGATAATGCCACGGCCAGATTAGCGCTCACGGTGGATTTACCAACGCCCCCCTTTCCGCTCCCTACGGCCACGATATTCTTAACCCTTTTTAAAGAGGAAATATCTAATCCTTGATGGGCTTTTACTTCCGACTTCATTGTAACCGCTACTTCTTTAACTCCAGGGATAGCTAAAACGGCTTGGCGAGATTGCGACTCTAATTTTTCTTTAACGGGACAGGCGGGAGTGGTTAAGTGAATTTCAAAGGCTACATTTCCTTCACATATTCTAATATCCTGAACGAATCCCAGAGAAACAATATCTTTATGAAGATCTGGATCTTCTACAGAACTTAAAGCTTCTAAAACAATCTCCTTAGTTATTTGAGCCATATTTCTATTCCATCCCCAATTGTAATTTTGCGGCGTCGGTCATTTTGTCGGGAGTCCAGGGAGGGTCCCAAACTAATTCCACACGAACATTTCCTATATTAGGAATCGCCTTCACCTTACGCTCTACTTCTTGGGGGAGTGAAACTGCAACAGGACAGTTAGGGGAAGTTAGGGTCATTTGAACTACCGCATTCGCGCTCTCTCCCACCTGAATTCCATAAATAAGCCCCATCTCGTAAATATTCACCGGAACTTCCGGGTCGTAACAGGTCCGAAGCGCCTCTATAATTTGAGATTCCACCAGAAGTGGATTTATCGTAATTTTTTCTTCCACGCATTACTCCGTTGAAACAACTATATGTTTAGATTCTAAAGCCGCCTTTAAGGTGTGCCACGCTAATGTAGCACATTTTACTCGAATTGGAAACTCTTTTACTCCCTGAAAAGCGCTTAACTTTCCTAACTCTTTTAAACTGGAATCGGCAATTTCTCCGGTAACCATCTGATGAAATTTTTCAAAAATACGTTTAACTTCATCTATTTTTTTATCTTTTATAACCGTGGTTAAAAGAGAGGCGGAAGCTTTAGAAATCGCGCAACCGGAACCCTGAAAACTAATTTCTTTTAAAATGTCTCCTTCACATTTTGCGTAGATTGTCACTTTGTCTCCGCACAACGGGTTAAATCCTTCCGCGGATTGAGTATATTTTTCTAAAACCTTAAAATTCCGCGGATTGCGGTTATGAT
>JAHFCA010000003.1 GCA_023249715.1 Elusimicrobiota bacterium | reverse complement strand
ACCGCTGGCCGCCAAATTATGGAATTTACTTTTGACGTTACCACCAATACTAGCAACGCTCAATATTTAGTGTTGCAAGTGCCCAATAGAAATTTTGAGGGTTATACTCATTTGGCGTTTAAGGTTCGGGGGAATTCCGGCGGCGAAGTGTTAAAAGTTAAATTGGAAAGCGGCGGCAACCAGACAGAAGTCTTTATCTCTCCGTTCTTAGCGGGAGGAATCACCACAAGTTATCAAGATGTAAAAATACCTCTCTCCACATTTACGGCGGTGAACATCTCTACCATTTCTGCTGTCACTTTTGTCGCCGCTAACAATATTGGGACCACTTCCGGAACCATTCAGATTGACGATGTCGGTTTTACTCGAGAAAATGAATCTTCTCAAGCGGCGCGCGTATTCGACGAATTGGATGACGATTATTCCCGTACCGCATGGGATACGTCCGCTCATTCCGATGCGTCCGCAACCGTAGAAGCTGTTTCCGATTCCGGCGTTCCGGGAGCCAGCGCCAACAATCGCGTCTATAAAATAGATTATACGTTCAAAACAAGTAATTTAAGTTACCCATTGGAGATTCCTTATATTATTGTGGAAAAACCCTTCTATCTTTCCATCGCTCCCTACAGCAAATTGAATTTTATCTATAAAGGAGTGGGTTCTTCGAACCATGTGGAACTCAAGTTGCAAGACAGCGACGATACCATTTGGTATCGCAAATTTTTGGAGGCATCGAATACCGGTGGCGAATGGAAAACAGCTACTTTCCCCGTGGACCAACTTACTTTTTTTAGTAAAGGCACAGATGCGGAACTCAATATGCGGAAAATAAAGAAGCTCTATTTTGCTATTTCTAAGAGTACAGGCGGAGCCGGCGCGTTTACAGTAGATTCGTTTGGATCTCCAGAGGGTGGCGACTTTTCCACTTCCGATCCTTCTCGCCTCATCGCTAGTTTTAAAGTGATTAATAATCCTTTTTCTCCCAACGGGGATAAAGTAAAAGATGAAGCCTTTTTTGTTTACACTCTGGGTTCTCAAAGCAAAGTGAATTTAAGAATTTATGGGCTCGATGGCATTGAAAGGAAAATTTTATTTTCAGGCGACCAGTCGGCAGGAGAACAAAGCGTTTCCTGGGATGGCACCGATTCCAATAGCGACCTCATAGAAAACGGCATTTATCTCTACCGCTTGGAGGCTGAAGGGGTGGATAATAGAAAAGACTTGCTGGTTCAGGTGATAGCGGTCCTAAAATAATATGAAAAGAAAAATTTACTTATTATTTATCCTTTTTACCTTGGCGCTCAATGGGAGACCGCTCTTTTCTGCTGTTTTTGAATCGTATGGTTTAGGCGCTAGGGCCATAGGGATGTCCTCGAGCTTAGTGGCAGTGGGAGACGATTATACCTCTAGCTTTTTTAACCCTGCCGGGATTGCCCGCCTGCAAGATAAAACTTTTTACTCTGAATATAGAAATCTTTATGGTTTAGGACTCTTGCGCTATACGGCGGTAGGATACCTCCAACCCGGAGTTGGTAAGGGAACTGTAGGCTTTACCTGGTACAGATTAGATACCGTAGGAGAAGCTGCTTCTATTGATTATGCTGAGAACACACTCTCTTTTTCTTATGGCATCTCTTTATTTTCTCCTCTTTATTTAGGAGTGAATGGAAAATATTACCGGGTTCATAGTACCTTGGGCGCTTCCGGAATGGGTTTAGATTTTGGTATTTTGTATGTCGTAGATGAGCGCTGGTTAAAAGTAGGAGCTGCGGTCCAGGATCTTAATCGAACCTTGCTGAGTTGGGATTCGGGAGTTAAGGAAAGAATTCCTTTGCGCTTAAGAGTGGGGTTCTCTTCTAAACCTTTGGCGCACACATTGGTTTCCACCCAGGTAGATTGGAAAGACCAAAGCGACCAAACGCACCGTTTTGGACTAGAACAAGAATTTTTTGAAAAGGTAATAGCCTTAAGAGTAGGCGCGCTCGAAAGGGCGAGCGCTATCAATTTTTCCTGGGGGCTCGCTTTGCGCTGGAAAGGTTGGTCTTTCGATTATGGGTGGGAGAGAGAAAGGTTGTTGGGAGATACCCAAGTATTTTCTCTTTCAGTGAGGTACTAGGATGAAGCAGATTCTTATTCTTTTACCTCTGTTTATATTCAGGTCTCAATCTGTGCAAGGATTTTATAAATCGGGCAGTGGCGGGCAGCTTCCCCCGCTTCTCATGGTGGATGGCTTCAATGAAAAGAAACTGGTCAACCAGTTGGGGGGCGGCATCGGTACTTGGAAAAGAGATCCCAAGGATGACAGCCAATGGTATGAAATTTCTTTTGATGACCGTAATTTTATTGGGAAAGAGGGAGCGTGTCTTAAAATAGATTATAGTATCGCCAGCCACATGACCACGTATGTAGTCCAGGAGACCCGAGTGACTTCTCCGGAAATTGGTTTTCATGCTCCCGCCTTTGGGGGGATCTATATGCAGTTAAAAAACCAAGATATCACTCCCTATAAATATCTTGTCTTTTCTATTAAAGGGGATAGAAGAGTCGGCTATACACGAAAAATAAAAATAGAAATAAAAGATAAAAGCAGAGTAGCTTCCACTTTTATAGATGGAATTTCTTCTACCTGGAAGCGTTATTATATTCCCCTTAAACAATTTGCGGCCGACATCAATTTAAAAGAAGCGCAGGATCTAGTTTTTGTCTTTGACCAGAATGTTACATTGCCCAAAGGAATACTCTATTTAGATGAAATTTATTTTGCTTCGGAAAAAATAGCCATCGAAGATTATTATACGTACCAGGAACTCCTTAAACCCAAAGAAGAAATTCCAATTGTGTTGGAAGAACCAAAAGTGGAAATTGTTGCGTCCCCCACGCCAGAAGAGATTCTGGAACGAGAAAAACAATCCATCGCCGCCGCCGCCCAAAATTCGCAGTTGGAGGTAAAAAGAGAAGACGACAATGTGGTCATTACCACCCATATCAATTTTGAAACCGACAAAGATGTTATTTTAGATTCCGAACTGGAAAAGTTATCTCTGGTTGCGGACCTCATTCAAAAACATCCTAAATTTGCAGTTGAAATTCATGGTCATACCGACTCGCAAGGACCTTCGCTTTACAATTACGATCTGTCTCAAAGAAGATCTCACGCCGTTAAAGATTTTTTTGAAGCGATCGAAGGAATAGATCCGAACCATTTAATTCCTTATGGGTGGGGTTTAAGAAAACCAGTGGAATCCAACGATACCGTGGAAGGAAGATCTGCTAATCGCCGGGTAGAATTTAGTTTTTCACCTCAAATGACCACGCCAGTCTATAAAATAGGAAGACCTATAAAAATAGATGGATCCCTCCAAGATTGGTCCAAATACGAAACCTTTAATTTAGATAGCGCCAGCCATTTAGAGTTGGGGAATATTTCGAATGGCGAAGATATCTCTGCGAATGTATCTTTGATGTGGGACGAAAACTATCTCTATCTTGGAGCTCGAGTGTACGATCAAGAAGTCCTATGCCTTAAAACAGAAAAAAATCTATTTATGAGCGATTGCATGGAACTTTATATAGATCCAGACGGGGATGATTTAATTTGGGGGTACCCCAAAGATTTTGAAATTGGAATCAGTCCCAGCAGTCCCAATAAATCACCTCAAATTTGGGCCTGGTTCCAGAATAGAGCCCCGACTCCTCAAGAAGTTAAATACGCTGCTCATCTGGAAAAAGACGGTTACACTATTGAAGCTCAAATTGCCTGGAATTTTTTAAGTCCAGAATTTGCCAAACGGCTAAAAGAAGAAAAAGAGACGCTTTGGACCGATGGAATTCCTCTTAAAATGTCTGTGGCCGTGCACGATTTAGATTCAAAGGACGATACCCAGGATGCGAAAATAAACTGGTATTTTAAAAAGGACGAAAATATAAAAAATCATTTTAAATTAGGATCTCTTCTACTCATAGAACCATGAATAAACTGAAACGGCTCTTCTTATTCTTTTTTGCTTTTGCGCTCCAGCAAGCGCTTTTAGAGGCGCGTAATTTAACCCTTGAGAACTTTGACGATGTGCGAAGTTCTCCCTTTGCCTTTAAGGACGATAAAGGATCCCGGTTTAAGACGGGGACTCCTACCTACGATTCTATAAGAAACCACGTGCTTCAGTTGGAATACCAAATTTTAAACGATGGTTGGGCAGGTTGGGGGCTTGCCTTAAAAGGGTTGGATGCTTCTAATTATACCGCTATAACCTTTATGGTTCGCGGCAGAAAAGGCGGGGAAACTTTTGAAATTGGCTTAAAAGATAAAGAGAATATAGAGAAGAAGTTAGCCATCACACAATTTAGCGACATAGAGAAGGACTGGAGAAAAGTAAAAATTCCTCTTAAAGAATTTGAAAACGTAGATCTCAGCAAATTGGATAATTTGAATCTCGGATTCCTAGGAGAATCCGGGGAAGGCACCGTCTATTTGGATGAAATTCAGTTTGAAATTGCCGATTTAACGGACGAAGATAGATTGCGGTCCGGAACTTTCTCCAATAAAATAGTGGTGGACAATTTCGAAAGGGCGAATCCGACCGATATTTATTTAATTTATGAAGGAGACGATTCTTCCTTAAAATTAAATTCTTCCCGAATAGTAAAAGATGGAAGCTATTCCATGGAGTTAGAATATACTCTTTCTTCGAGCCGACCATGGGGTTCGTGGGTGAGCGGGCGCTGGCAATCCAAAGAATCGACTTTAGATTGGAGAGGAGTCTCCGATGTTAAGATGTGGGTTAAAGGCGATGGCTCTGGCAACATCTTTAGATTTTTAATTGTAGATGAAGATGGCGAGCGTTGGGTTTATGAAGATGCCAATGTTCTTAAATTGACCGCATGGGAACAGCTGGCAATGCCCCTAAAAGATTTTGTTCTCGACGAAAAGTCCTTGAAAAAAAATGGAACATTAGACCCCATTCAAGTCCGGGCTTATGAAATTGGACTGCGAGGCATGGGTGGGTCGAATACAACGACCGGGGTTAAAACAACGGTCGGAAAAATTCAAGTGGACCAATTGGCTGTCAGCGGAGACCAGATCAATACGGTGTGGGCTATTCCTCCGGTCGTACAAGAAAGTCAAAAATTAATTCCTCTAAAAGTGGGCAACATTGATTTTAATGGGCAACTCTTTACAGAATTCCTAAACGCTCCCGAACAAAAAAGCACCGTAAGCCATTTTGGAAAAATTATTTCTAATGGAAAAGTGGGGAACTATAGCGCCCGCGTGGAATTTGCTTCCGAAGGGCAGGAATTTAGCGAAGCGGCCTACTTTAATGTGGCGCAGTCCACGGCGAGCGGAACAACGGCTACCACGCAATCTCCTAAAGTGGTGATGACGAGCTTTCAATTGCAAGCGAACAATATTTCTCCTTATTTAACCTTAGTGACCGTGGGGAACTTGTTTGTAGACTACACACCGTTTACATTTGCCCCAGTCTTTGGATTTAAAGGTCTTAGCGCGGAAGGGGATGTGGATTTACTCAACTACCATTGTTTTGTCCTAAAGCATCGTTTCGATTCTTTTACTGCGGGAGCTAGGGGAAAACTGTTCTGGGAAAATTTCAGATTTAACGCGATTGCGGTCTATTATAGAGAAATGGCTAAAGTCGCGGATGCCGCAGATGTGAGCGGAACAACCGTTAAAAGTTCCAGCGATCTCCGTTTAGAAGAAGTTCAAAACGATTCGGTCGTGACGCTGGATGGCGCTAGAAGTTTCTGGGAAGATAAGATTACGTTCGGGGGAACTTTTGGAATTAATCGCTATACTCAGAAAGCCACCGCGAACCGTTCCAATCCCTATGAACCTATTTTTGGAAATTTATTGACGATTCCTTTGGCGGTAGAAGGAAAAATGGCTCGAGGCCGCGCCGAATTAAACCAAGTTTTAATTCCGGGATTAAAATTAAATTATGAATATCGCACCGTGGACACAGAATTTAAACCTCGCTATCGTCAAAGTCCTATTGTCTTTGATGATTTAGAAAGCGATCAGCTGGGACACAACCTGCGAGCTGTACAGTCGTATAGAGGATTTGTCACATCGGCAGAATATGATACAATGAATCGCGCTTCAGACCAAAAGTATTACAGACGCAGATTTATTTGGGCTTTAGGCTATTATGGTTTTGATAAGTTGGATGTGGCCTTTAACCAAGAAGTTCGAAGAGAAGAATATAATTTTGTCAGTAATCGCACCTCCGTTTCTTATATTAAAAACGAGAAGCAAATTACCAGCGAACTTTATATTCGGGCGCAGTTGACGCCGAAAACAGCGCTCTTTTTAAGACCCAGAAGAGAAGATATTGAGCACCCCGCTTCTGGTTTAACTTTTGCCAATGAATCTTTGTACGGGAAGATAGAATGTTACGCTTCCACCAATTTAAAATTGCAGGGTGAGTTTAGAACCACCCATTTTGGAGTGAAAGATTTTGAACCAAAGGGTTTTCCGTTTGAAGATAATTTTGTTCGAATCACCATCGAATTTAATTTCTAGTCTTTCTAGTCTGTTGTAATGTTCCCGCCTAGGATTAAACGATTCCTTTCCTTATTAATACTAATCCTACTGAGTAGCGCTTCTCTATTTGCAAAAACTTTAACCATCTGGGCTATGGGGGAAGAAGGCTTAAAGATTTCCATTATGGCCAGGAAATTTGAGCAAGAGCATCCGGGAGTAACCGTGATTACGCAAGCGATTCCTTGGGATGCCGCTCACGAAAAACTTTTGACTTCCGTGGTGGGAAAACTCCCGCCCGATCTTTGCCAGATGGGGACCACCTGGATGGCAGAATTTGCCACACTCAAATCTTTGGAACCATTAGAAGACTATGGTTCCAAATCTTCCGTAGCGAATAGAGAAAAATTTTTTGAAGGTTCTTGGAATACGGCGATTGTAAAAAATCGGCTCTATGGCATTCCCTGGTATGTGGATACCAGGGTTCTTTTTTATAGGAAAGATCTATTGGGAGAGGTTGGATTTCCGAATGCGCCTCAAACTTGGGAAGAGTTAAAAACCGCCTGTCAAAGGTTAAGTAAGGATCAGGACGGAGATGGAAAAATAGACCATTATGGAATTAGTTTGCCCATTCGGGGTTGGGGAGTCTTTTTACCCTTTGCCTGGCAAAATGAGGCTGATATTTTTAAAGTAACCGATCCTAAATTCAAGGAAACCTTAGATTTTTATGTCAGTTTCTTTAAGGAGAATTTAACTCCCATTGGACGCGGGGCCGATGTGGATCTGTTTCAAGCATTTAGAACGGGTTTTTACCCCATGTTTATTTCTGGTCCTTGGCTGGTGGAACTCGTGAGTAAAGAGTTGCCTGAACTTGAGGGAAAATGGAGTGTCGCGGTTCTGCCTAAAAAAGTAAAGAGAACTTCTTTTGTGGGCGGATCGAATTTAGTGATCTTTAAAGATGCCAAAGAAAAGGAACTCGCTTGGAAATTTATAGAATTTATGAGCCGGCCGGAAATTCAAATTGAATGGTTTAGACTTTTAAAGAGTTTGCCTGCCGTTAAAGAGGCGTGGAAGTATCCGGCGTTAAAAGACAACCCCATGCTCCGGGTTTTTGGGCAGCAGATGAATGATACATTGAGCCCGCCCGCCATTCCAGAATGGGAACAGGTGGCCAGCGTTTTAGAGAGCCATATCGAAAAGTTAGTGCTCGATCCCAAGGTCCTATCTAATCCTCAAGCCTTGAGTTCCTTAGAAAAAGAGATCAATTCCATTGCCCAAGGGACGCGCATAGAAAAGGCGGGAATAAAAAGGTCATTTTTCTTGTTGGTGGGGGCTCTCATCGGCGGAATTTTCCTATGGACATTATTTAAGAAAAAAACGGTTCCTATAAATCCTCTCATAAAAAATTTAGGCTTTTGGGCGAATTTAAAAAGATCTATTCCGGGTTACTTTTTTGTATTGCCGTCTTTAACCATTTTAGTTCTATTCCTTTTTATTCCCATTCTTCTTTCTTTTTTTATTAGTTTAACCGATTGGAATATCTATGGATTGGCCGATCGAAGCGTTGTGGGTTTTGTGGGTTTAGAAAATTATAAAAATGTTTTTAGGGATCCTATTTTTTGGAAGTCTTTATGGAACACGCTCATATTCGCGGGAGCGGGAGTTCCCTTAACTATCTTAATTTCACTCCTCTGCGCCACCATCTTAAACGAAAAATTTATACGCTGCAAAACATTTTTTAGAACGGCTTACTTTATTCCTTTTGTTTCCACCATTGTGGCGGTGGCGGTGATTTGGCGGTGGATCTATAATCCGGAATATGGATTGTTAAATTATATTTTAACCTCTTTATCTTTGCCTCAATTTAACTGGTTGTCCGATCAGAGAACTGCTTTGGCGAGTTTAATTTTAATGGCGGCCTGGAAAAATTTTGGATACAACATGGTGATCTTCTTGGCGGGGCTCCAGAGCATTCCGGAGACTCTCTACGAATCTGCTAAAATAGATGGAGCGAACGCCTGGCAACTCTTTTTACACGTAACTCTTCCCGGTTTGAGGAGCATTATGGTATTTGTGCTTATCTTAAGCACCATTGGCTATCTTCAGTTTTTTGCCGAACCCTACATCATGACAAAAGGCGGCCCTCTGAATTCCACCATGTCCATTGTGCTCTATATGTATAACCAGGGGTTTAAATTTTTTGAATTAGGGTATGCGTCGAGTGTGGCTTATATTTTGTTTGGAATTATATTTTTCTTCGCTTTTGTTCAGATGCGTCTAAAAAAGAGCGGGTTTGAAACAAACTAATGAATTCCCTTAATGAATCCAATAAATATAAGATTGTCCGTTCGATCGAACGGTTTTGGCTTCATCTCACTCTGCTGGTGGGGCTTGTCTTAACCATTATTCCTTTCCTATGGATGGTGTCCACTTCCTTTAAATCCGGAGAAGGAATATTCTCTTATCCTCCTCGCTGGATTCCCACAGATCCCACCATTGAGTGGTACTTGCAGCTCTTTAGAGACGTAGATTTTCTGCTCCATTTTAAAAATAGTTTAATCATCTCTGTTTCTACCACTGTATTTAATCTGTTTTTCTGTTCACTGGCAGGATACGCTTTTGCCAAGCTGAGATTTATGGGACGGGATAAAATATTCACTTTTTTAATGGCCACTCTAATGATTCCCGGACAAATTACAATGATTCCGGTTTTTCTTTTCTTAAGGCAACTGGGACTGTTGAATACCTATTGGGGTTTAATTTTACCCGCTTCCGTGGGAGTGTTTGGAATATTTTTGGTGAGACAATTTATGATGACTCTCCCCAACGATCTTATTGAAGCGGCCAGGATCGATGGTTGTTCCGAGTTTAGAATCTATTGGAATGTCATTTTGCCATTATGTAAGCCGGTTCTGGCGACCCTTGGTATTTTTACTTTTATGGGCTCCTGGAACGATTTTTTAATGCCGCTCATCGTCATGGTAGGAGAGGAGCGTTATACTCTCCCCGTGGCTTTGGCCAATTTAAGCGGACAATACGCGACTAAATTTGGACTTTTAATGGCGGGGGCAGTGGTGGTGGTACTCCCCATTATTTTCGTCTTTATTTTGGCGCAAAAATATGTCATCCGAGGGATTGCAACTACGGGATTAAAGGAATAGAGTTAAAATTTTATCTTACCGTAAGAGCAAAATCATAAAATAACCCAAACAATTCAGTTAGGATAGCATGGCACAGTATACAGAGTACGGAAATTTTTCTAGCGACAATAGCGAGTTCGTTATTAAACGGATCGATACGCCTCGTCCGTGGATCAATTATCTTTCTAATGGAAAGTATTGCGCCATTATTTCTCATACGGGTGGAGGGTATAGTTTTTATTTAGATCCCGGTGTCAATCGGGTGTCGCGGTGGAGTTCGGAAAATTACATGAAAGATACTCCTGGGCGGTATCTTTATATCCGGGACCAAGAGTCCAATCAATATTGGTCGAGCGGGGTAAGGCCTGTGGGGAAAAGCCAGGGTTATGAATGCCGTCACGGTCTAGGATATACTACCATCAAAAATAGTTATGCGGAGGTTTCTACCGAATTAACCTGTTTTGTTCCGTGGGAAGAATCGGCTGAAGTTTGGTTGGCTAAAATTAAAAATCTTTCCAATCGAGAGCGTTCTATAAAAGTTTTTCCGTTTATGGAATGGTCGATGGGACAATGGATGCCGGAAATTTCGGTAAGAAATCTTTATATTTTGGTAAATCAAGGGGTCTTCGACGCAGAAAACCAAATGATTATAACGCGTAAATTTCCTTGGGGTGGGAAGGAACATCTCTTCTTAGGATTTATGGGTTCTAGTCTTAAAGTAAAAGGCTATGACATAGATTATGAAAACTTTATCGGGCAAACCCATAGCTATCAAGATCCGGTAGTTCTGGAACGTGGAACTTGCACCAATTCCACCGCTCGCGGAATGAACATGGTGGGAGTTTTTGAGCATGAACTCCGCTTGAAGCCGCAGGAAGAAGTTGAATTTTCTGTCATCATAGGGTTAGCTCCAATGCGCGAAAACGATGCGGCGATTAAAGCGGGAATAAAAAAATCCGCTGCCGTAGTCGATAAGTATCGGGATATCTCCTATGTAAAATCCAGTTTAAATGAAACTAAAAACAGATGGCAAAAATTACTCCATCCTGGCAGAGTTCACATAGAAACTCCGGATGAACAATTAAACCGTTCCGTCAATGTCTGGATGAAATATCAAATTACGATGAATAACCATTGGGGCAGGAGCGCTTCCTATTATCACGAAGGGTGGGGAGAGTTTGGGTATCGCAATACATCTCAGGATGCCTGGTCCATGATTCCCCTGGACCCCGAATATGCAAAAGAAAGATTAATCCAGTTGGCCGAGCATCAAAAAAAGAATGGACAACCCTTGCCGGGTTGGTCTTTAAGTTTGGGGCCTAGCACTCACCGGCCTCCGAGTGATTTTCCGATTTGGCTTCCTATGTTACTGATCTCCTACCTTAAAGAGACCGGAGACTTTAAAATATTAAAGAAAAAAGTTAAATATTTTGATGGGGGCAGCGCCACGCTCTATGAACATGCCAAAAAAGCCACGGAGTTTTTGCAGGATATCGATCGCAGCGCGCGCGGCCTTCCTCTCATGGGAACACAAGATTGGAACGATGCCTTTGACCGCACGGGAATTGGCGGCAAGGGAGAAAGTATTTGGCTGGGGATGGGACTTTGCGTTGCCTTAAAGAATTTAGAAGAGCTTTCTACATTTTTGGGAGAGAAATCGGTGGCGAAAGATTGCCGTGTTCGCTACGAAAAAATGAAAACTCTTTTAAATAAATATGCCTGGGATGGAGATTGGTATTGCTATGCGTATAATGATTTAGGACAACCGTTGGGGTCCAAAAAAAATAAAGAAGGCAGCATTCAGCTTAACGCTCAAACGTGGGCGATCATCGCTGGACTTCCCGACGATGTAAAATTAAAAAAGATACTTAAAGTGATCGATCAGGATTTAGATACTCCTTATGGGCCCGTTTTATTTACTCCGCCCTACACAAAATATAATCATAACATTGGCCGCATTACCGCTTTTGCTCCGGGAACAAAAGAGAATGGCGCTATTTTTTGCCATGGGGGTGCCTTTAAGGCTTTTTCCGATTGCGCTCTGGGCCGAGGAGACCAAGCCTATGACACGATTAAAAAAATGTTGCCCGCTTCCTTAGATAAAGATATTGAACTGTATAAAACCGAGCCGTATGTGTTCCCGGAATATATTATAGGGCCTGGAAATAGGCGCTATGGAGAAGGGGCGTTTAGCTGGCTTACAGGCTCTGTCGATTGGTTTTTTATTACGATAACGGATAAAATCTTAGGAGCTCAGCCCGATTTTGCCGGTTTGAGAATAGACCCCTGTCTTCCTAAGTCTTGGAAAGATGCAAAAATTTTCCGCACCTTTAGAGGGGCCTGTTATGAAATTAGAATTAAGAATCGGGCTGGAGTCAACCGCGGGATTCAATTTATAAAAGTAGATGGTCAAAAAATAGAATCGAATTTAATACCGCCGCACGGTGATGGCAAAAATCATCTGGTGGAAGTGGAAATGGGACGTTAAACCCGGAGATTGCGTTAGAAAATGGAATTCGACGAAAAATATAGATATTTTTTCTTCACAAAAAAGTTCGCGAATAGTTTTAACTATTCTCTCACTTTTTTGTTTCAAAAAAACATCTATCTTTTTCGTCTCGGTTCTCATTTTCTAACGCAATATCCGGGTTAAAGGAGGAGTGGCGCAGAATGAGTACTGTTCTCGACAAAGTTAAAGAAGTCAGCGTGGGAAATAAATCTTTTTACATCAATGGGAAACCTGTATTTATTTATTCCGGAGAAATTCACTATTTTAGAATTCCTAAGAAATATTGGAAGGATCACCTTAAAAGCGCAAAGGCTGCGGGGCTGAATACGGTGAGTTCTTATATCCCATGGAATTGGCATGAATACGAAGAAGGAAAGTTCGATTTTACGGGGAAAAGCCACCCGCAAAGAGACTTAGTTACATTTATTGAACTGATCAAAGAAAACGGGCTTTATTTTTCGGCTCGGGTGGGGCCTGTCTCCAATGCGGAATTGGTAGAAGAGGGAATTCCCAAATGGCTCCTTAAAAATAATCCGGACATCTATGTGCAACGAAAGGGTTTTAATAATTTGCCTCATGCCTTATTGCTTTCTTATTTAAACCCAAAATTTCATAGCTATATTAAAAAATGGTATGACCAAATTCTCCCCATTGTTTCTAAAGAACAAATTCAAGAGGGAGGGCCCATTGTTCTAGTACAGCTTTGTAACGAAATTAGCATGATCCATTGGCTGCACAAAGCGTATGATGAAAATGCTTATGTTTCGGAGAAATATCAGAATTTCTTAAGGGAACTCTATAACGATATTGCTTCTCTCAATGGCGTTTACGGAAGCCATTACCAGGACTTTAGCGAAATTAGCCAGCCCAAGGGAGAAGTCACCCCTCAAAATCTGCAGATCTTTTTTGATTGGGCGCTCTTTTATCGGAGATACTATGCGACCTATTTCCGTTTCTTGGCGGATTGCGCAAAAGCCCATTCTATAACGGTGCCGCTCTCTGCCAATGTACCTCAGTTTTATGATTACGATGTGAGGGGAAGAGGGGTTTTTAGTCCGATGACGACCTCCATCTTTAGAGATTTTTCTGTATTAACTCCGCTTACGGTCTATGGCGGAGCGTACCAGATGCGCCGCCTCGACTTTGAAAATTTTCATGATGTGGTGATTACCACTGAGGTTACTAAGCTTTTAGATAAAGAAGCGCCTACTATTTGCGCTGAGCTTCAATCGGGAATTATGCGGGACCGCCCGCGTCTTTATCCTTCCGACGTGGAGCTCAATATTAAATCTTCGGTGGCGCATGGTCTTAACGGCATCAACTGTTATATGTTTTCCAGCGGTGAAAATATTTCCGGGTTTGGAGCTTTTGGAGCGTATCACGATTGGCAGGCTCCCGTGGGATTAGATGGTAAAGAAAAGAAAGATCACTTTGAACCTCTAAAGGAGTGGGGTCAGTTTATTAAAAAGCATAGCGCCGCATTAGGGGGAACAAAAAAAATAAACGATACCGCCATTGGTTTTTATGTTCCTTACTATGCCACAGAATATTTTACAGGTCCTTGGGCTAGTAACTTAGAGGGTTACCGTACTTATTTCTTCTACGATGGGATTGCCCGTTTAGTGCAGTTGGCGGGGTATAACTATACTTTCTGTGATCTCCTAAGGCTGGATAAAGAGGAACTGCAATCTCAAGAAAGTCTATGCGTCTTTAGTTTAGAATTTATGGACGCCGCCACCCAAACCAAATTAAAGGAGTATGTCGAAGCGGGTGGAAAATTAATCTTGGGACCCAAAGTTCCTTTTATGGATTTGTCCGGTAAAGAATGCAAGATTTTAGCTTCCGCTTTAGGTTTAGAGTTAGGCGAGAAGAAAGAGAAAGAGATGATCCTGTGGAAAGGAAAGGAATGTTTCTTTGAATTCCCAATACAAACATTCAACGGACACAAAAACAAGCCACTCATAAAAACCGTGAGCGGGCAGTCGTGTGTGAGCTACGGGCGTTTAGGGAAAGGTTCCTTTATTTCTTATGGATTTCCAATGCAGCATATTTTTGATTATTTGGTTCCTATGGTTCAGGAGTGGTTTCACAGGTTAGATATAGAATCTATTCTGAACATAGAACCATGGGATCTTCAAGCCGTCTTGCGTTGGAACGGCGAGACAGGCTTTCTATTTATCTTTAATTATCATGATGTCGATAAAGAAGGGGTCATAGAAATTAGAAAGAACCCAACAGATCTAGTTAAGGGGAAAAATAAAAAGTGGTTCTCTAAGCGAGTTCATTTAAAACGCAGATCGGGTTTAGTGATACCACTGAAGCTACAAAAAGACAACATCGTGGAGGTTCGAAAATGAAAAAAGCAGCATTTGTATTAAGTGTCACATTGATTACTCTAGGAGTGAACCACTCTTGGAGCGCCTTGATTGAAAAAAAAGAGAGCGTTAAAAATCCATACGCAAAAACGAAGTCGGCAGCGCCAGCTGCTGTGGGAACAACGCCTGTAAAAGTCTCCAAAGAGATTGTGGTGGATGGTTTTGAAGCGAACGATTGGCTTCCCGCCAGCGCCGAAGGAACCATGATAAAAACCAACCTAGTCAATGGAATGGGGCAAATCGGCAAAGCGCTCCAGATAGACTATGACTTAAAAGATACGAATCAATGGATCGCCATTGCCAAGGATATTTCCCTGGGAGATATCGCAGGCAAATCGCTCCGGTTCTATTTAAAATCTAAAAGCTTAAAGTCCAATAATTTAGAAGTAAAGCTAATCGATGAAGATGGCTCTACATTTGGATATAAACTTCCTTTAGATTCCGCCGACGCCTGGGGGCTAGTGACGATTGATGCCTCCGATTTTAGTTATTGGTGGGGTGGGGATAAAACGTTAGGAAAGGTAGTCCAAGTTGGTTTTGCCATTTCCGCCGGAAATGGCGGAGCGGGTAGCGTGTCTTTAGATGATTTAAGACTCGCTTCTTCTTCTATGGGCACGCAAGGGAAAGTTTCGTCTGGAGAAGTGGACAATTGCGATACTTTAGAGAAATGGAAAATTGAAGGGGATGGCGGAACCGCCTATAAACTTCTTCTCACAATGGGAAAAAATAAGCAAGCCATTGGCATGGAATACGACTTTGGATCGGGGCGCTGGGTTCAAATCTTTAAGGCTCTTCCCATTGAACTTACAGAAAAGAGCGTCCTTAAGTTCTATATGAAATGGACCGGCACGGACAATAATTTAGAATTTAAGATTGTGGACCAGGATAACTCTACGTTTGGGAAGAAAGTCCCATTGAGCAGTTATGGAGCTCCCGACACCTGGCTAGAAGTTAAAATTCCCATGAGTGAATTAGGCTATTGGTGGGGTGGAGATGATAAAGCGCTCGATATGAAAAATATCAAATCTGTCTGGTACGCAGTCAGTGTTCCCCAAGGGGGAAAAGGGTCTCTTTGGATCGATAGCATCGCCTTAGAACTCTTGCCATGACAGACGATCAATCCGCTTGTCTCGAGTTCGGAGCCAGAGGTCAAAGAAATTTGACCTCTGGCGTTCTTTTCTCTTTAGTTTTATCCTTTTTAATTCTTTTATCGCCTGGCCGAATTTTTGCGATGTCCCTGTTTAAAAAAGGAGGAATTTCCAGAGAAGAAAAAAAATATTTAATGACGCTGGCTAAGGACACTTACCGGTGTATTGACCATTATGTGGATTCTGGAACAGCGCTTCCTTTAGACAACAGTACGCTCATACGGGACGCCTATACTTCTGTAACCAATATTGGTTTCACTATCGCCTCTATAGCGAGCGCCGTGGAATTTGGGTTCGAAAAAAGAGAGGACGCTCTTTCTAAACTAAACAAACTCTTAGACACGTTGGGAAAGTTTGAAACCTGGAAAAATTTTCCACACTCTTGGAATAGCGTAAAAAAACTTAAGGTTCACAAGGAAAATTTTGTTTCAACGGTAGATTTAGGAAACTATTACGGCGGCATTATTGTAGCCAGGCAATATTTCCCCGAACTTAAAGAAAAGTGTGATAAACTTCTAAACGTAGATTGGAATGATCTTTATGATCCCAAAAGGAAATTGCTTTATGGCGGTTATAATACAGAAAAAAAGAGGCATGGAGACTGGTATTACGACTTTTTAGCAGCAGATTCTCGCTTGGTTAGTCTTTTAGCGATTGCCATGAGCGGTATTCCCGTAGAGAGCTGGAAAAATTTAAATAAGGATTTAGAAGAGCGGTATCGGATAGAATATTTAAAACCGGGTTGGCAGGGAGGAGGCCTCTTTATGGCTTTTATGACCGGTCTCTTTGTGGATGAACAGGGAGCTCTACCTGGAATTTCTGCGGCCAATTTTGCTTTAGCCCAAATGACCCATAAAGATAAGATAGGAGCTCCGGTGTGGGGATGGTCGGCATCCGATTCTCCCGGATATGGATATTTGGGTTACAATGGAATTCGGGACGACGTTGTAACGCCACATGCTTCCGTATTATCGATCCAATACTTCCCTAAAGAAGTTGTTAAAAATTTAAGAAAACTGGAAGAGTTGGGAGCAAGACCTCACCATATCATTGATGGAGAATATGCGGATTTTGGTTTTAGAGATTCTGTAGATATTCAAACCGGACGAGTTACCAATAGCTATTTAGTGTTAGATCAAACCATGCTCTTCCTTTCTTTAACTAACTTTTTAAAAGATAAGTTTGTGATAAAGCAGTTTCAATCATATGAACCCGTGAAACAGGCTCTTCTTAAAATTCCCGATTATCAGAAGATATTGAAGGAACCCATTCAGTATCCGGTTACTCTTAATAATAGCGCTTTTAAATTGGGAACCGCCCGCGCCTATGACAGAAGCCGGCCAATCTATTTTGTTCCGCGAGTAGAAGGGGTGATGCCTTTGGGCCCTGTATCCGAATGGGATAGCGCGGAAAAAATAAATTTAAGAAATGGCAGTTTAGAGATGGGGCAGATTATGGATGATAAAGATCTTAACGCGGAGATCCGTTTTCTTTGGGATTCCCGCTATCTTTATTTAAGAGCTACAGTGACGGATCAATCGATCTCTTTAACCCATACAGGATCCGACATCTATAAATCCGACATTGTAGAAATTTATGTTAACCCGGATGGAAAAGGTTTGGTGTGGGGGCGCCCAAGAGACTTTCAAATTGGAGTGACTCCTCCGCTCCCCGATGGAACGCATTTAACCTATGCCTGGTTCCAAAATAGAGTTCCCAAGAGCGACGAAGTGGTGTGCAAGTCGGTACGTACCGAAAATGGATACGAAATCTTTGTGGGAATTTCCTGGAACTTTATAGAAATCTATGAACTAACAAAAGGGCTCTCTTTGGGCGTTTCAGTGGCGGTCAACGATATTGATGACGATCCAAACGGTCCCGCTAAAGCCAATTGGCATTTTAAACCGATTGAAGGTAAAATAGAGCTCCCTAAACTTATCCTTAAATGAAAAAAGAGACGATACCGCAAACAACCGCCATTTTAGAAAAAGTGGGCTATTGGTGGGGAGGGTTTCTTTGCTTTATCGCACTCCTTGCCTTTTCCTTTGGCTTGGCTCCGTTTTTAATGAGTGTGCGAAAAGGATTTACTCTTCTAAATATTCCGGGAGATCAAACCTTAAATCTTAAACTTCCGGGTTCTTATATGGCGCTTTCTATCACTAAGAATCTCTCTCCGGAAACGCAGCAGAGACTACAGGAAATGGAATATTCTTTATTCTCTAAAAAAGGGTCCGTTTCCGTGGATCTTATAAAATTTCCTTCAAGAGTTTATGCGACGGACAAAAGGGATGAACAATTTCCACTTTTCTATTTTACCGCGCCTAAGACAGGGCAATATTTTTTTAGCGCTAACTATCCCTACGCATTAGAGGGGCCAAAAATTCAGGCGGTCCTCTACCATACCGATTTAACGTATGTAAGAACAGAACTCATTGTTGGGCTTTCCCTATTTTTAATCTTAGGGGTTTTGGGTCTTTATTTTATTCGTAAAACATATTGTCTTAAAAAAGGAGAATAACGTGTTCGAAACAAAGTACGGCCACTTTAGTTCAGACGGAGAAGAATTTATTGTTACCAATCCTAAAACTCCCAGACCTTGGGTGAATATTATTTGTCCGGGAGATTATGGAATGACTATTTCTCAAACGGGAGGAGGTTATTCTTGGCAAACCCATGCCAGCTTAAACCGCATTACCCGTTGGAACCAAGATCTTATTGTGGAAGATTGGGGAAAATACATTTATATACGGGATGAAGAGAGTAAAGAAATTTGGTCCCCTACCTGGAAACCGGTTTGCGCGGATTTAGAAAATTATGAATGTCACCATGGTTTTGGCTACACTCGTTTTATCACGAAAAGTTTTGGAATTGAATCGGAGCTTTTGTTCTTTGTTCCTCCCACAGATCCATGTGAAATTTGGCAATTAAAACTGACCAATAAATCTCAAAACCGGCGAACGCTTAGTTTATGGACTTATCTAGAATGGTGTTGTGGGGAATCCCCCGATGCTCATAGAGAATTTCATAAAACATTCTTGGAAACAAAACTAGACAAACAAAAAAAGGCGATCTTCGCCTCTAAAAGATTGTGGACGATAGTAAATTCTAAGGGACAACATTGGAATAGATCTTGGGAATATGTCGCTTGGCATAGTTCAAACCATGAACTGCAGGATATGTCCGGCGATAAAGATTCTTTCATTGGCCGTTACGCTACTTTTGCTAATCCTCAAGCGTTAAAAGAGGGAAAATATCTTGGGAAAACGACAGGCAAGTGGGATGACTCGATTGGCAGTTTAAAAAGTTCCATAACCCTTGAGCCCGGAGAAACCAAAACCATTGTTTGGACTTTGGGAATCGCGAAAAGTGAGGCCGAAGCGGCTAAGTTTATTCAAAAATATCAGGATAATAATAAGTCTGAAGAAGCCTTTAGAAGCGTGCGAGAGTTCTGGAAATCCGTTTTAACGACTACTGAATATGCGACTCCAGACGCGGGGTTTAATTTTCTGGCGAATCGTTGGCTTAAATATCAGACCCTTTCGGCTCGATTTTGGGGAAGAACGGGTTACTACCAGGCGGGAGGAGCCTATGGGTATCGCGACCAACTACAAGATAGCCAAGTCTTTCTTCATATTGATCCAGAAGGAAATAAAAAACAGATTCTTTTGCACGCGTCGCACCAATATCCCAATGGAACGGTGCACCATTGGTGGCACCCTATTACCGGAGAGGGACATAAATCCAGATATTCGGACGATTTATTGTGGGTTCCTTTTATTCTCTTAAATTACCTTAAAGAAACCGGGAACTTAGCGGTTTTAAAAGAAAAGGTTCCCTTTTTACAAGATGATTCTAAAAAGAAAACGGCTCCCGCTCCTCTCTACCAACACTGTATTCTGGCTATCGAGAATTCTTTAAAGAGGCAAAGCAAACGGGGGCTCCCTTTAATTGGAACAGGGGACTGGAACGACGGACTTTCTGTTGCGGGTTGGAACAATAAAGGAGAATCGGTTTGGGTGGCGATGTTTCTTTATGGTATTTTAAATCAGTTCTGTACTTTAATTGAAAAAGCGGTGGCAAAAAAAGCGGTTCCACCCCAAGAAATGAAGAGAATTTCAAAGTTTAAAAAAGAGGCGGAAAAATTGTTAAAGGTGGTCAATAAATCCGGGTGGGATGGAGACTGGTATTGGGCGGCTAGCTGTGACGATGGGTCTTTAATTGGCAGCAAAAAATCAGCGGAAGGTAAAATTCATTTAAATCCACAAACATGGTCTATTATGAATGGAATGGTGCCGCCAGAAAGAATGGCTTCCGTCCTTTCCTCTCTAGAAAAATATTTATATAAGAATTATGGGCCGGTTTTATTATCTCCCGCCTATAAAACTCCGGACGAAAAAATTGGTTATTTAACTCGCTATGCCCCGGGAGTTAGAGAAAATGGCGGCCTTTATACGCACGCGGGAACATGGGCTGTGCAGATGGAATGTTTTCTAAAACGGAATGAAAAGGCGTGGGATCTCTACAAGAAAATTTCACCCATCGATAGAGGCATGGATCCGGACCTTTATATGGCGGAACCCTATGTAACTCCGGGGAACGTGGATGGGCCCGATTCTCCTTACTATGGACGGGGAGGCTGGACGTGGTATACGGGTTCTTCGGGCTGGTTTTATAGAATTATGACAGAATGGATTCTAGGAGTTCGACCCGATTGGGAAGGGCTTAAAGTAGCTCCCGTAGTGCCATCCCACTGGAATGAATTTAAAATGAAACGTCCCTACCGTGGAAAAATATGCCAATTTAGTTTCCAACGGGACGGAAAATTGAGTCCCGGGGGAGTGCGCATCTTGTATGGAGAAAAAGAATTGGAATCGGATATTATTCCCAATCAATGGTTAGAGAGTAACCATACCAAAGAAATTCATTTTACGGTATACTATAACTGATATGTTTGATAGGTGAGGAGGAGAGAAAAGTGGCGGAAGTTGTTTTAAAGAATGTTTGGAAAAAGTATAGCGAAGAGGTGGAAGCGGTTAAGGGAGTGAGTTTAACCATTCCAGATAAAGAATTTTTTGTTTTGGTGGGTCCTTCCGGCTGTGGTAAATCCACAATTTTAAGAATGATAGCCGGGTTAGAAGAGTGTTCCAATGGGGAAATTAGCATTGGAGGAAATGTCGTCAATGAAGTCCCTCCCAAAGACAGAGATATCGCCATGGTCTTTCAAAATTACGCCTTATATCCTCACATGTCGGTCTATGAAAATATGGCTTTTGGTTTAAAATTGCGCGGGTATTCTAAACGGGAAATCGACGCTCGCGTAAAAGAAGCGGCGCAAATTTTAAATATGAGCCATTTACTCTCCAGAAAACCAAAGGAACTTTCCGGCGGACAACGACAACGAGTCGCGGTAGGCCGCGCTATCGTAAGAAAGCCAAAAGTATTTTTATTCGATGAACCATTGAGTAACTTGGATGCCAAACTGAGAGTTCAGATGAGAACGGAAATTTCTAAGTTGCACGATCGTTTGCAAACTACAATGATCTACGTAACCCATGATCAGGTGGAAGCGATGACGATGGGAGATAGAATTTGCGTTATGAAGGATGGGATCATCCAGCAACTGGACTCCCCTTTAAAATTGTATAACGATCCCTCCAACCATTTTGTGGCTGGATTTATTGGGTCTCCTCCCATGAATTTTCTTGAACTTTCCCTGGTGGAAAAAAATGGATTGGAACAAGGTCTATGGCTGGTAGAGACGGAGCTGAACGGGAACCCGAACGCGTTTAAACTAAAATTAGGCGCGGAGATGGCCGAGGGCGCTAAAACATATTTGGGGAAAAAAGTTATTTTTGGAATTCGTCCGGAAAACATTTATGATCGGCTTTTTTATACGTATCCCATTAAAGACGGTTCTTGTTTTAAGGCCACCGTGGAAGTGGTGGAACCGATGGGGGCGGAAAAATATCTTTATTTAACAACAGGTAAAAGTAATTTTGTTGCGCGCGTAGGCCCTCAAAATAGCGCAAAAACGAACCAGGACATTGAACTGGTCTTTAATATGGAAACCGTTCATCTTTTTGATCCCGAATCGGGGAGCACCATCCTCTAAATAGTTCGTTTGCAATATTCTTGTGTCCCTTTCGTCTACTTATAGACCTAAAGAGCAGAAAAGGTTTAAAACGCAATGATTTATAAATCTATTCTCCTTCGGTTTTCGCTTTTTTTGGGGTTTTTGTTTTGCGCGGGGTGCGCGGGAAAATCGTCTTATATCCAGCAAGACCTATGGAAGTTAGCGCCTCCTTTTAAGTCAAAAGATTTTCATCTTGTTCTTCTCTGGAAAGAAAAACAACAAGAAATTCATGATTTACAGTTAGCCCATCCCGAACAATTTGTTCAACTGCTGGCGGGAGAGTGTTTAAAAGCGGGTAAAGTTATGCGGTCCTATCAGGTTATTGAATCTGTAGAGGAACTTTATTCCTGGGTTCCCGCCTGGAGGCCAGAGATTCCCGTTTTATATGCCGATGCCAGTTTAAATCTTCAAGGTTCCACTGAAACATGGAAAGCGGAGTTTCAGGTTCGCGCTAATTTTCAGCCGTTTCTATTCGATCTTGCTCCTTACGGGCAACCTATCTCGAGTGTCTACTCTAAAAAACTTACTGCTGCCGATATCCCGGATTTAGAAGATTTGGCGACATGGTTTTATGAAATGGAACCTCAACTTTATCGGGAGATGAGTTCCAAGCTCGTATCCCAAAGTAACACTTTTAATAAGAAGGGAACACTTGTATTTTTCTACGAGGGTAAAAATCAACAAATGAAAGCGGCCTATCAAACCGCCTTGTCCGGAGATTGGCTTAAAGCCAAACAGCTCTATTTAGAACAGTTAGAACGAGATAAAAATGATCCGCTCCTTTATCTTAATTTGAGCGCGGTTTCTCAAATGCTGGGAGAGTGGGAGCAGGCGTTAGAATACTATGAAAAATTTTCCTTTGTTCGGCCGCAGGGATTTGTATGGCTTTTTAGCGGGTTACCTTTGGAGAGTTATTATACCCCTATGCTCAAGGGTATGGCGTTAACGTTTAAATATAAGAAGGCAAAACAAAAATATGCGCCCAATTCTAAATTGGCGATTTTACTTTTTGATAACTATACGAACGATTTAGATTTTCCTGACCAAATGAGGGGGGCTCTGTATGCGGAAGCTCTTAAATTGGGGTACCGCGTGGTCCCTTTAAGCGACGTGCAAGAAAAACTGCGAGTGGCCGGTTTTACCGATGGGGGACAATTTGGCGCCACCACACCCCAAGCTTTGGGAAAAATTGTGGGAGCTGATCTTTTGCTTTTTGGGGTGCAGGAATCGATTAGTAAAAGCGCGTTAAAATTGGTTGATGCTGCCAGCGGAGAAACGGTTTTTGAAAAGAGAGTGACAGGCATAGGGAATGTGGATCATGTGAGCAAAGAATATTCCAAGGAAAAACTGAAAGAATATGACACTATCCGCCGAGAACGAAAAAAAAGAGGGGAGCCTATGGAGATAGATTTCCCAAAATTCCGCGAAGTTGCCGCTCAAAAATTCTTCCGCCCCTGGCCCCGCTCGGCTAGATTCTAAATTCGTAGAGGAACTTCCACCTCCCCTTGTTTTTTCTTTATTTGTACATTAATATATATATGTATAATATTTAATATACAATTGTTAATTATGAAACAAATGTTACTTCGATCTCATAAGGGTATATTTTCTAATCGCTCCTCTTTGGTGCTTAGGGCGATGCTTAAATCTCCAGAGAAGAGATGGTCGGCACGCGATTTTCTAAAAGAGGGGGTATCGGTTGGTTTGGCCAATCAAACTTTATGCCGTATGGAGCAGAGGGGTTATATTCTTAGAAAACTTTGTGGTCGGAACAGCTCATCACAATTGGTTCAAAAGATAAAACTTATAACTGATTGGGTCCAAAACTATTCATTAGATATCAACTATTGGGAGTTGCTCCATTATCCCGGAAAGTATTTTCTACCCCTGTTTGCCTCATTTATGAAAGAGGAAGGAATTCAGTATGCTTTAACGGGTTTTAGCGCATCTCGTCTTATTTCTCCCTATGTTTTGGATAATAGGAATTTCGTTTATGTGAATACCCCATTTGAAAAGTTTCAAGAACTCTTAGAGCTGCTCCAAAATAAGCTGGGTGTGCTAAAACTTGCGCAAGGCGGGAATGTATGGATTGGGATCCCCTATTATGAAAGTTCTGTTTTTAGAGATATGCAAATTCTTCAAAGATACCCCGTTGCAAGCAATTTACAAATTTTTCTCGATCTTATGAAACTACCGGCCGGAACAGAAGAAGTAGAACATCTCAAAAAATTCTATAAGAGAAAAGGGGAACTGTTTGTCTAAAGAAATCAACGAGTCCTTCCTTTTAGATACTTTGGTGTTTCTTGGGGATAGTTCTCAAAAAATGGTGGTTGTGGGCGGTTGGTGCCCCTACCTTTATGCAAAATATTTTTGGAAAGTGATTTTGCGGCACCTGCCACGAACGACCGATATTGACCTTGGAGTAAACGAAACTGGTTCTAAAAAATTTACTCCTACAGTCTATGAACGGCTTTTAAAAGCGGGATACGCGGCAGAGCGAATTTACAATGATGAGCCAATGCCGATAGAGTTTGTGCGCAAAGAAGGAAGAATAGAAATAAAGGTGGAATTTATAACCTCGTTCAACGTATCGGATGATACCTTGCAGCGTTTTCTTGGATCCCAACTAGCCTGCCATAGGATTGAAGGGTTTGACATTTTGCTGCGTTCCACGCCAATTTCTCT
>JAHFCA010000181.1 GCA_023249715.1 Elusimicrobiota bacterium | reverse complement strand
GCCCACACTATTCCACCGCGTTCCTGGAATTCATATACAGAATCGTCAAATGACTTTAAATGGGGAACGAGTTCCCGCGACCATTGTGGGGCTGGTGATGCACGTCCTTAATAATTTTGATTCCCAAAAAAGAAACAATTCCGGCATCTATTTCTATGTTCCAAAAATAGAAACTCCGGAAGAAGCTCTGCTTATTTCCAGATTATTAAAAGATTTAGAAGAAACGATTGGGGTGAAGCGCGGCGCCATTAAAATAGAGATGTTGAATGAGCGAGCGCGTTATGATGCCAACCAGGAAGTAATTATGTGGATTTTGCGGGAAAATTTGGTGGGTCCCAATGTGGGACGATGGGATTACATCAATAGCCGCATAGAAATGGGGAAGGATGATCCAAATAAAGTTTTCCCAGATCCCCATACCGTGACCATGACGGAAGCTTCCATGACGGAATATACTCGGAGAAATGGGATTCTTGCGATTCTTGCCGCTTCCAGTGGAAAGGGGAAGATAACGAATGGCATGCCTATTGGAGGGATGGCGGCGATTATGAAAAACCCTGCCGCCTCAATAGAAGTAAATGAAAAAGCGGTGAGATCTGTTTTTGTAGATAAGTTGCGGGAACGGTTAACCGGATTATTCTTAATTGAAGGAATTCTCTATGATGCGTATCGTCAAAGCTGGGTGGCCACTGTGGAGCCTGAGTACGTAAAAGCGGGAGCCGAGCCGTTGATTGCCGATTATAACGTTCTCCAGGGGTTAGTGGATCGCCTAACAGAAGAAGAAAAAACGCGGTTTAAAAATTTGGGTCTCATCGATTTGAACAACCAAATTGCTCCCATGCAGTTGAGCAGAAAAGATTTAGAAAACCTTTGGAGCGAAGAGAGTTGGAACAAACTTTTTGCGACTCCCAAGGGCGATATTACTTTGGAAGGGTTAGAATACGCCCTATATATGGCCGCAGAATATGGGTACCAGCAGTTAAACGGTAACAATGCGGCAGCGATAGATGATTATATTACAGGCAACCGTTTAATGAACGACTTTGCCACCTACGAAATTTTTTGGCACTGGTTGTGGACGGTACTGCACCACAACAAAATGTTAACCAAGACCACTTCTGTGCGAGGGGAAGTATTGGAAGGCGACAATGGAAATATAATTTATACCACCGGAGAGAGTAGCCAAAATTCTATGGAGAAGGGAGCTCTTGTTACTCCTGAGCTTATGGATATTCTACTTAAGAAGACAGAGAATCTCGCCGAGAGGAAAATAGATATTTTGGCGAAACAGGGAAAATTAAAGTTCGACCGCAAATATTCTCCCATAATTATGGATATTATGCGTCGGCAGCTTTTCCACCCCGGGTGGATTACGTATGGTTCGCGCGTGCTTCTATCTGTCATCGAAAAAGAAGATAAGGAGGGGCAACAAATTTTGGATGCCATATTTGCCACCATTCCAGGAAAAGAGACAGAAAAAGAGTACAGCGCTCGAGAAGTTCGCAGAGAGATTGTGGAACCCAAGGTAGCCTCTGGAGAATGGCCAAAATCCGCATTGGAAGCGTTCAACTATGTCTATGATATTTACGATTTCGATTGGAGTTCTTGGAAAGGGATTGGTTCGCCCAAAGGAACTACGGTTAAAGATTTACTTAAAAAAGTTCGGGGTGAAGGCCCCATGACCCTTGGGATTTGGTTCGCCCTCATCGCCACGCCGTTCCTGGCTGCTTCCGGCGCGCTTGGTGTTCATGTGGATGCTTCTTTGGCTGCCAACTCTTTGGGGATTGCTTTTGGCGCTGGAATTATTCATCACGCCAGTTCTATTCTTGCGAGAAGAGAGGAGATAAATGAGATTAGCAATTGGATGCATTCTCACAGGTTTTCCCGAACGGCCAAAAACAGAATATGGACCCCAGAAGAAATTTATAATCTTCGAGGGAAAATTGTAGAAATTCCTACTTTTCAAAACCTAATGGCCCGCAGGCTTTACAGTTTAATGGATTGGGCCACCAAAGAAAAAAGCTTTGCCATTGCTGGTGGGGTTATGGATGGCCCTTCTGCTGGAGCTGTAGTGGAGGCCGGGACAGATGAAAAAGATTTAGAAAAAATAAAAGAAAATATAGTTTCTCAGCTTAGAAAACGGGTGCGCGCATTCTATTTTAGCGGCTGGCAGATGTCCCACCATTGGGGCCAGCCAGACTTGGCGAAATATCCTTTAGATACCATCGCTAAAAGAATCGAAGAAATCTATAAATTTCTGCAAAATAAAGATCAAGACCAGCAGATCCGTTTTAAACAAACCATAGAGAAATTGGATGGGATATTTGGCCAACTCTTTAGAGAAATAAAGGATAAGCCTGTAGTCGAGATAGTAGAAAACAAGACGAATTGGGTGAAAAAGTTTGTGAAGGCTGTCAGCGCCGATGCCGTCGATGAAGATAAAGAACAGGTAGAAGATATGCAAATTTATGTGGATGAATTGCGGGACAACGCCAAAGTTCTTCTGCCCGAGTTCTTTGAGAAAATTGTGAATAAAGCGATTGAACAAAAAGAATCTTCTTCGCAACGGAATCGAGATGGTTTGCGTGAGGAGGCCTACCAGTGGTTAGAAACGTACCTAATTGAATATCTCGTCCCCATGTTTGCCGATGGGGATACAGGTCACCAATCTGTAAAAGAGATGGTGCGGTTATATGTAAAAGCTGGGGCTGCCGGTATTCATATAGAAGATCAGGCGCATGGCTTAAAAAAGTGCGGCCACATGGCGGGGAAAGTTCTTGTTTCCACAGCCGAACATTTCCGCAGACTCTTAGAAGCCAGAAAAGAAGCGGATAAATTGGGTTCAGAGATGGTGATTATTGGGAGAACCGATGCCCAGGCCGCCAAACTTTTACAAAGCAATGAGGATCCGCGAGATCACTTTTCTATTCTTGGCTCTATGGTAAAGAATCTGCCTGATTTGGCCACTATCGTCAAATTAGCGCGAAGAGAAATGCCTCAAGCTGCACAACCTATTAACGGCCAAGAAACAGTAAATCGTTTAAAAGAATTAACTCCCGACGCGGATGAATTTGAACTTGTGGAACTGCTTTCCCCCAAATCTCACGAGCAAATGGTAGAGGAACTATCGAAAAATCATCCCATGCTCGCGAATAAAATTAAGCAAATCTGGAA
>JAHFCA010000002.1:15019-24683 GCA_023249715.1 Elusimicrobiota bacterium | reverse complement strand
TTTCCCTATTTTTTTGGGCAAGAAGGTAAATCTTTTTATTCGCCATGTTCGCTTGTCGAGTAAAACTAATTTTAGGACGCACGGTCTGCTTTATTTCTATTTCACCATCGATATTAATGGGCTGTTCTGTATCTCTCATAGTTGGAGTTCCTTTATATTAAGCTCCGCGCGCGGAGTTAAAAAATTTCCAATGTTCTTCCCAATACTTTAAAACTTCGTCCCAAAATTGAGTGGTGAGATACCGTTCCCCGCTATCGGGGAATAGGGTCACAATCATCCCCTCTTTTATTTCATTGGCAATTTGGTAACAGGCTTGTAAAGCAGCTCCGGAAGAATACCCCACCAAAACTCCCTCTTGGCGGGCGAGGCGGCAAGTCATTTCATAAGCGTCCTCGGTAAAAACGGAAATTTTCCGATCATAAACCGTGGGGTCATAAATACCGGGAACAATGGAAGATTCCATATGTTTTAACCCCTCTAACCCATGCAGAGCTCCCTCCGGTTCTACAGCTACAATTTGAATATTCGGTTTTAATTCTCTCAGTCGCCGGCCATTTCCCATCAGCGTGCCGCTGGTGCCAATCCCGGCCACAAAATGGGTCAGAGCGCCTCCCGTCTGCTGCCAAATTTCCTCGGCGGTCGTTTCGTAATGGGCTTTCCAATTGTTGGGGTTATTGTATTGGTCGGGCATAAAATATTTGTCGGGAGCGCTGTTAAAACGGTTTCTCGCTTCTACAATTGCTCCGTCGGACCCTTCCAGAGAATCGGTTAAAATAATGCGGGCGCCAAAAGATTCTATAATCCTTCTTTTTTCGGAAACGTTTTCTGGCATGACCAGCTCACATTTAAAACCCAGAGCCGCCGCAATAAGCGCGTACCCAATTCCTGTATTGCCGGAAGAAGAATCTAAAATGGTTTTATCGGGAGTGAGTTGGCCGGCGCGAATCGCTTCCATAATCATTTTCTTAGCGGGTCTGTCTTTTACGGAGCCTCCGGGATTTTTAAATTCAGCCTTGGCGTAAATGGAAACTCCTTTTGGAATCCATTTCTGAAAAGAGTTGAGCTTTATAAGAGGAGTATTCCCAATATAATTTAATATGTTCGCATCCATATTAGGCAATGGGAATTTTTAATTTAGTTTGAATATATAAACGGATCGCTTCGGGATAGAGAATATGTTCTTCTTTTAAAACCCGGTCGGCCAGAACTTGCGCGGTATCTCTCCCCAATACCGGAACTTTTCTTTGCAAGAGAACAGGGCCATGGTCAAATTCTTCGTCTACTAAATGGACGCTGGCGCCAGACTCTTTTTCTTCGGCGTTTAAGACGGCTTCGTGCACAAAGTGGCCATACATCCCTTTCCCTCCAAACTTAGGCAAAAGCGCCGGATGGATATTGAGGATTCTTTCGGAAAATTTTTTAAAAATATTCCCTTCTAATTTCAAGAGAAAGCCCGCTAAACAGATAAGGTCTACTTCTCGTTTTTCCAATTCCTGACAAATCATATCGAAATATTCTTGCCGGGATCCAAACAACTTAGAATCTAAAAAAAGGGCTTCTACTCCCGCTTCTTGGGCTCGCTTTAACGCATACGCTTCCGGCCGGTTTGAAATCACAATAACACCTTGAGCGATGTTTTTTAATACCCCCCGCTTCATAGCATCTAAAATGGACTGCAAGTTAGTCCCATTGCCGGAAACCAACGCTCCAATTTTTATTTTTTTATCCTTTTGAACCATAGCTTTATGACTTTATCATTTTGTTCTATTTTTGTAAAATTAGACTTACTTTAGAGTCCCAACCATGAAAAATATCCAAAAAGAACTCCCTCAATTAGAATTAAAAAGCGCTCCGGAACTCTTGCAATGGGCCTTTTTAAATTTTTCGCCTAAGATTGCCTTAGCTTCCAGTTTTCAATGTGAAGAATCAGTATTGATCGATATGATCTATAAGATCCGGGGGAGTGATTTCCGCATATTCACCTTAGATACCGGCCGATTGAACGAAGAAACCTACGAAGTCATGGAGCGAACCCGCGAAAAATACAAAGTAACCATAGAATCCCAGTTCCCGGAGAAAGAGTCTATAGAAAAACTGGAACGAGAAAAAGGGTTCTATTCCTTTCGCCAAAGTATAGAAAATAGAAAAGAATGTTGCTATATGAGGAAGGTAGTTCCTTTGAACCGCATTTTAACGACACTCAACGCTTGGATTACAGGTCTACGCCGAGAGCAATCGGCAACTCGCGTTTCCACCTCTAAAATAGAACTCAATGAACCACGAGAAGGAATAGTAAAATTGAACCCTCTGATCGATTGGACCACCAAAGAAGTGTGGGACTATATCCAAAAGAACAAAGTTCCCTACAACAAGCTGCACGATCTGGGATACGCTTCTATAGGCTGCGCTCCCTGTACCCGCGCCACAAAACCAGGGGAAGATTTGCGCGCTGGCCGCTGGTGGTGGGAACAACCCGACCATAAAGAGTGCGGCATCCACCTGCCTCAGAAATCATGAGCGCCAGGCGCTCCTGATTCGCTCTACTTTAAATACCGGTTAAAAAAGGCATGAATGCGATGTTGGTATTGATCCGCAAAATCTTGGCGAATAGTGCCATGGTCAGCACCAGCCACCGTCCAAATTTCTTTAGGTTCTCCCGCTTTATCATAGAGAGCCTGCCCTTCACTAACGGGCATACGGAGATCGTTCCCACCCTGAATGAGAAAGAATGGGCGCGGAGAGAGTTTATCTATCCAATGAATGGGGGCGCATTTTTCCGGGTTAAACCCTAACCGTATGCGAGCAAATGTAAGCGTAATTGGCACTAAATAAGAAGGGATGCCATAAAATATTTTGGCATACCGGGTTACAATATGATCGAATGAAGAAAAGGGACTTTCCGCGATCACCGCTTTCACTTCTCGCACTTGGCTCGAGCCTGTAATCGCAATAGCGCCCCCCATAGAAAAACCATATACTCCCATCTCTTTCGCATACTCGCTCTTTTGATATTTTAAATAACGAATAACCGTTAAAAAATCTTGCACTTCTAAACAAGAAAGGGAAGTCTTACTTCCGCCCGAACGGCCATGGTTCCTAAAATCAAAATAGACCATATTATAGTCCGCGTTTAAAAAGAGCGTCGAAGCGAGCACATCGCTGCGATTGGCTCCCCAACCATGGAGAACTACAATCGTGGTCTGGGAATTTTTCTTACAAGGAATAAACCAACCTTCTAATTCTACCCCATCGTCTGTAGTCACCTTAAAGAGTTCATAATCATGCCCAAATGTTTTAGGGTTAGAGTCTAAAGGAAGTCGGGGAATTTTTAATATGAGGTTAGAAGTAACATAACCCCAAAACAGGATAGCGCTGAGAATGAGAATAAAGAAAAACCAAAACATAGGAATTTTTATAGTTAGAAAATTTTTTATCAATTTGGAAAATCGGAATTTTTTACATCTTTACGATACCGCTGAACCGCTTTAACGACTGTGTCACGTAATTGGGCATACGGTTTAACAAAGGAGGGAATTTTCCCTTCGGTAAGGCCTAAAAGATCATCCAAGACCAGCACTTGGCCATCACAGGCAGCGCCTGCTCCAATCCCAATGGTGGGAACCTTAACCTTTTGGGTGATTACTCGGGCTAATTCCTCTGGGATACACTCTAACACAATGGCAAAGACTCCGGCCCCTTCCAAAATTTTTGCGTCCGTTATACATTTTTCCTGGGATTCTGGAGTTTTCCCTTGCATAGAGTAACCTCCCATTTTATAAATGGATTGCGGGGTTAATCCCAAGTGTCCCATCACCGGAATATTAATATCCACTAAGGCTTTAACCACGTTGGCAGACTCTAAACCTCCTTCTATTTTAACGGCCTCGGCGCCCCCTTCTTTAATGAGGCGCCCCGCATTTGCTTTAGCCTCTTCAATGGAAAGCTGATATGAAAGATAAGGCATGTCTGCCACCAAAAGGGCAGAGCTGTTGCCTCTTTTTACCGCTTTAGTGTAGTGGAGCATTTCCGATACAGTAACAGGAATGGTGTTGTCGTATCCCAATTTCACATTCCCTACGGAATCTCCCACTAAAACAATATCAATCTCACATTGGTTTAGGAGCTTTGACATAGAGGCATCGTAAGCGGTGAGAGCAGTAATCTTCTCACCCTTATGTTTCATCTCTAGAAGGGAACTTGTAGTTATTTTTTTCATACGGGAAATTTTCCGTATAGCTTAACTCTTTGATCCGTTGGAGTCAATGCGTTTAAAGCTTTAAAAACCGTTCTTTTGGAGTGAGGCAATTTTAAATGGGGAGCTAATTCACAGAATGGAACCAGGACAAACCTCCGCTGCATGATTCTCGGATGAGGCAGAGTGAGTGAAGAGGTCTTTAAAACCTTTTTTTCAAATAAAAGAATATCGAGATCAATGACCCTTGGCCCATCTCGAACGGTTTTTTTCCGCTTCATTTTCTTCTCTATTCCTTTAAGAACCAAAAGCAATTGAAAAGGGGAGTAAAGGGTCTTAATTTGAAAAACAGAGTTTAAAAAATCTCTTTGGGCGGGGCCTAGGGGAGAGGTCCTATAAATAGAAGAGCGCTGCATTATTTTTATATGCGGGTCCCGATCTAGAAAAGTTTTTGCGGTCGATAGATGCTTCTTTCTATTCCCCAGATTACTGCCCAAACCCAAATAGACTTTTTTCCAATTTTTCATTGGTTTTCATTCTAACAAAAACTTAGTAGAATTCCACCGTGCAAATAAAAGTAGGTTTACTCTTTATATTGATACTCTCTGCTCCCATTGCGGCCCAAGAGACTCCCACCGTTACAAAAATAACTCAAACTGTCGTGGAGGAAGCGAAGGCGACCATGAAAGAAGCCCATGCAATGGGTAGAAAATTTTTGCAAAGTCTTATTAATGTTATGATCTCCGCCTCCCCCGGAAAAACCAGAGTCTATTTGCCGGCTCCCTCCTCGGATCCCAACTCGGGAGTTACGATGGGGATTCTCCCTGTATTTTTGTTTGTCAATAAAAAGGAAGAGATAGAGCATATTCTAGCTCCTTCTATAACCTACAACAAAATTTTTAAAGTGAATACCACCCTGCGTCACTATTGGTTCCCTCGGAAGCATGCCCAGATGTTTATCCTTGCCTCTTACGCCATGGAAACGAACCGCCGCTTCACTTTTCGCTACGAAGACCCCTATTTTCTAAAAGATTGGTTTTATTTTAAGTGCGATGCTACTGTTCAGAGAGATGGTTCTTTGCGGTTTTATGGTTTAGGACCCAATTCCAAAGATTCCGCGCGGGCGAACTACACTTTAAGGAATAATCACTTTCAACTTTTAACGGGAGTCAATTTTTGGGAAAAGTTTAGACTCATCCTCACGAATCGTTTTAGAATTGTAGATGTCGTAGACGGTCCCATTGATGCGTTACCTCAAATTTCTTCCCTTAGTCCCAGGCCCAAAGGAGTCTTAGAATCTCAATCTATATTTGCTCAAAGACTTACTCTTTCTTACGATTCCCGCAATCTGCCTATGGCTCCCACGTACGGGCATACAGCCAATTTGTTTGCGGAAAAAGCGGGTCCTCTAGGCGGGGACATCCATTTAGCCCGCCTCGGAGGAGAGGCTAAAGGCTTCTATCCGGCTTTTGGAACAAAATTAATCAGCGGCTGGAGATTTTTAATGGAAGGAGAACTGGGCGAGGATACTCCTTTCTATGAACAATCTCTATTGGGAGGGAAAGATTCTCACCGAGGGTTTGGAGACGCCCGTTTTATTGACCGCAATAAAATACTCTTTTCTTTGGAAGAGCGAATTCACCTCTATACCCTTAAAGCTTTTAATGTAAATGTAAATTTTGAACTGACTCCTTTTTTCGAAACCGGGGCAGTTGAAAGAAACTGGAACCAGACCCAAATTGTAGATTTTCATAACGTTTTGGGATTAGGATTTCGCACCATTGTTAAACCGAATGTGGTTGGAATTATAGATTTGGGCTTTTCGGAAGAAGGAACCGCCCTTTTCGTCGGTATCGACTATCCATTTTAAAAAATATTTGGTACTATTTTTACCATGTTTTACCGAGGGAAAGAAGGAGAATGGTCTTGGATTTTACATCGTTTAACGGGAATTGGCGTCCTTCTCTTCTTGGTGGCCCACATTGTGGATACCGTTCTCATTGCTTGGGGGCCCGAAGTCTACAACAAAGTCATAGCGCTCTATCGGAACCCCATCTTTAAATTAGGGGAAGTAGGTCTCTTTGCCGCAGTGTTGTACCATTCTTTAAACGGTGTTCGAATCACCGTGGTGGATTTTTGGCCTTCCGGAACAAAATATCATAAACAGATGTTTTATGTAGTAATGACTTTATTCACTATTGGTATGATCCCTGTCTCATTCCTCATGCTCCGTCACTAAATAAAATTTATTATGCCTGAACCTACCCATTACAAATCCGGCCGACCCATTCCCTACGATAACCCCTTTGAACTTTTTGCCTGGGTTTTTATGCGTATCAGTGGCATTGTTCTTTTATTTATGGCCATTGGCCATTTAGTGATCATGCATTTAATCAACAGTATCGACACGATTAATTATCAGTTTGTGGTGCAGAGATGGGCTACCCCTTTTTGGCGTATTTACGACGGAATTATGCTTTTTTTGGCTCTCTTGCACGGATTTAACGGCCTTCGAACTATTTTAGATGATTATTTAAGACCCGGAATGTGGAAAAAATGGTGCACATTTCTACTCTATGCTTTCTCCCTGATTCTGCTCGTAGGCGGAGCTTGGGTGATTATTACTTTTAAACCAAAATGAGTGGAACCATTCACCAATTTGATGCCATTGTAGTTGGAGGAGGAGGAGCCGGCCTTTATGCGGCATTGGCCCTTTCCCAAAATAAAGTCCCCACTGCCGTATTATCGAAACTGTACCCCACTCGTTCTCATACGGGAGCGGCCCAGGGCGGAATTGGCGCGGCTTTAGGAAATAAAGAAGAAGATCATGCCGAGTGGCACATGTTCGACACCGTCAAAGGGTCCGACTATTTAGCCGACCAGGACGCCGTGGAAATTATGTGCCAAGAAGCGGTGGAGACCGTCTATGAACTCGAACATTTAGGCCTTCCATTTAACCGCACTCCCGAAGGAAAAATAGATCAACGCCGTTTTGGCGGCCACACCAAAGAACACGGGAAAGCCCCGGTGCAACGGGCTTGCTTTGCCGCCGACCGCACCGGCCACATGATTCTGCAAACTCTCTACCAACAATGCATTAAGAATGAAGTAAAATTCTTCGACGAATTTCATGTCATTGACTTAATTGTTCAAGACAAAGTTTGCAGAGGGGTGGTAGCTTACGCCGTGCAAACAGGCGAGCTCCACCTATTCCATGCCAAATCCGTTCTTTTTGCCACAGGGGGCTCGGGCAGAATGTTTAAAATTACTTCTAACGCTCACGCCCTCACCGGAGACGGCATGGCGATCGCTTTGCGCAACGGAATTCCCTTAGAAGACATGGAATTTTTTCAATTTCACCCGACTGGAATTTATAAAATGGGAATTTTATTGTCGGAAGCGTGCCGCGGAGAGGGAGGCATCATTCGCAACAATAACGGCGAACGTTTTATGGAGCGGTACGCCCCCACCATTAAAGATTTAGCGCCTCGAGATATCGTTTCCCGCTGTATCTATTTAGAAGTGCGGGATGGCCGGGGCATCGGCGGGAAAGATTATGTTCATCTGGATTTAACTCATCTTGGTAAAGAAGTGATCGAGAAAAAGCTCCCCGATATTTCCGATTTTGTGCGCACGTACATGGGGATTGATCCCGTTAAGGATCTTATTCCCATTCAACCCACTGCCCACTATGCTATGGGAGGAATCCCCACCAATTTTAATTCTGAAGTAGTCGTAGATGAAAACGGGACTGCGCTAAAAGGATTCTACGCCGCCGGCGAGTGCGCCTGTGTTTCTGTGCACGGCGCGAACCGTTTGGGAACGAATTCTTTAGTGGATATACTCGTCTTTGGTCGGCGGGCGGGACTTTCTATGGCGAACTATTGTAAGGAAACAGAATTTTCCCCGCTTCCGTCCAATAGCGAAGAACCAAGCCGGGCTTTATTGAACCAATTTAAATCGGGTTCAGAAAGAATTGCCCCCTTAAGATCCGATCTGCAAAGTTTTATGATGGATCTTTGCGGCGTCTTTAGAACAGAAAAACTTTTAAAAGAAGCTCTCACAAAAGTTAAGACATTGAAAGAACGTTCTACGAATTTAACCATATCGGACAAAAGCCAGGTTTTTAATTCTGAACTTTTAGACGCGGTGGAACTGCTTAATTTAATTGATTTAGCCTGGGTTACCGTAGAGAGCGCTCTGGCGCGAACAGAATCCCGCGGCGCCCACTACCGGGAAGATTATCCCAAAAGAAACGATGCCCAATGGTTAAAACATACGCTTGCGTCTCTCTCCAATGACAGTGTAAAATTAAGCTATAAGCCGGTTAAGATCACCAAATTTCAACCCCAGGAACGAAAATATTAATGAAAGTAGAACTAAAAATTCAGCGTTATAATCCGGAAACGGATGCCCAACCCCATTTTGAAAACTATTCTGTAGAGGCGGAGCCTACCGATAGAGTTCTGGACGCCCTGCTCCAAGTAAAAGGACTCTTGGATGGTTCCTTAACTTTGCGTAAATCCTGCGCTCATGGCATTTGCGGTTCCGACGGTATGCGCATTAACGGGCGTAACCTTTTAGCTTGCAAAGTGCTTATCCGCAATTTACAACAACCCATCGTGGTAGAACCCATGAAGGGATTTAAAATTATTAAAGATCTGGTCGTGGACATGGAAGCTTTCTTTGAAAAATACCGCTCCGTAAAACCCTATTTAATTCAAAACGAAGCGGCTCCCCAAAAAGAGCGCCCGCAATCTCCCCAAGAAAGGGAACGGTTTGACGATACCACCAAATGCATTCTTTGCGCCTGCTGCACTACCGCTTGCCCTTCTTTCTGGTCGGACCCAGACTATGTGGGCCCTGCCGCCATTGTGCAAGCCCACCGCTTTATTCAAGATTCTCGGGATCAGGGTGGCGAAGAACGGTTAGATATTTTAGGAGATAGAGAAGGAGTCTGGCGCTGCCGCACCATTTTTAACTGTGTCGAAGCCTGCCCCCGCGATATCGACGTCACCGCCGCCATCGGCGAAGTAAAACGAAAACTCCTCTTCAGAAAAATCTAACCCTCAAGCCTGTATTTCAAACAATTTCAGTTTTCTTAACTTTTTCAAGTCTTCCGGTTTACGGTAGCAACCTCCCCCAATTCGAGCGGTAAGGAAATCCCCCAGATAGAAAGTAGTAGCCGTAGTAAATTCTTTTTTCCAGTGAACAACTACTGGCTGAATTCGACAGCTTTGTCGTTTTTGATTTCTTCTTGGATGTCTGGCTGGCTCAACACCAGTTTCACCAGCGCTAAGGTGATGGCTTGGTATACTTGAATTCGGAATGTTTTGTTTGCGGTTTGGTTCCAGCGAGAGGCTAAATCAGTGATGAGTTGAATCTCCTGGCCAGAAGCAGCTGGTCCCGAGTTTAAAAACGCGCCGATATCTTCCAGCTTTAACTTTTCTCCTTCTTTGTTGGTTAAATTTT
>JAHFCA010000002.1:0-15009 GCA_023249715.1 Elusimicrobiota bacterium | reverse complement strand
TTTAGAAATGATTTTGAGCTTGGAAATATCCACTGCGCCATTAAATCTTAAAATGACGGCCGATCGAATAGCCTCTATATCCTGATCCGCCGTTACTGCGGTTTCCCGCCCATCTTCCAAAGCAATGCGTAAATGATTGTCAACCCATTCGCCCCGTATTTTCGCAGCAGAGCCCTCTTCAAACCAACTGTTGATGTCCCCCACAATCACGCCGTCAATTTGACGCACCCCCACGGATTTTGCATCCATCATGCGCGCCGCCCAGAGAGAAAGGGCATATTTTTCCTCGTGTAAAGATTTAAAATGAGCCGCCTGTGCTTCATCCAACGGCAAATCCGCCAGTATCCCCGCAGGCTTCGTTTCAAATATGGAAAGCAGATTGCTTTTTATAGGAACAAACTCCACACGCGAACCAAACAACTGCTTCATGTAGATTTTTGCCCGTCTTTCATCCAACCCCTGTAAGATCGCAATTCGGCCCATCAAATCTTCCAATTCTTGCCGATCTTTTCTTAAGATTTCCTCATTTGCCATCCGCTCTTGGATAGTGCGGTTGAGGTATCTCTTAATCATTCTCTTTTTTGCTTGCACCCCTTTTTGCTCAAAGGGAAGCGCTCTCAACTCTCTTTCCACGTCGGACAAAGTAGTAAATTGCTCCTTTTTCCAATGTTTGAGTTTTGTTGCTCTAGAGATCTCGAGCGCGGTGGAGACAGCCTGTGCCGCTGCTGCAACAGTTAAAACGAGCGTTCCTATAGCTGGATCGCCCGCCATACCTCCCATTAAAAACGTAAGCCCAACCAGCCCCCATCCAACCGATAACAGAGGTGTTTGAGAGATCGGCTGCTGGGAATTTTCTCCAACGGGCTCGCGCTCTGCGCTCGCCGCTGCCTGCGCCAGCTCCAACGCAATTTTTCTACTTCCATAAACGATGGCAAAATTAGGCTCATTCAAAAGAATAGCGATTACCGGAATCTTTTTTTCGTTCATGCAAAAGATGCACTGTCCGTAGGACTCTAAGCTTAATTTATTTCCTTTTGAAAAACTCTCATAAGGGATCCGATCGGCGCTCACATAAAAAGTTCGCCCCAATTTGCTGTCTTTGCCTCCCTTAAAAACACCGCTTTTAAATCCTGCAACGGCCATATACAGGAGCGCCTTTTCATCAGAAATGGGCACCTGATATTCAGAGGAAACCTCAAAGTGCTGCCCCGCATCGGCAAACACTTTCCGCGCCTCTCCAATCAGTTGATCGGCGCTTAGGGATCTTTTTTGGGCAAGCGCTTCCTTTAACCGCGCTACCTCTTTCAAATATGCCTCCGAATCCAACCCTTCAAAAGAGTATCTTTCTAAGCTCAATAATAGGAGCTGAAGCTGTGCCATAGGACTTGAATCGGCCATGAGAACTTCCGCAGACTTCCAAGGACCGTCCCGATAGCATTCATTTGCCAAATCTGTAAGCTCGGCAACGCTCACATTTAATTTAGCGGCCAACAACGAAATTTCCTCCCTTAACTCACGAATTGCCAGCATCGATGGAACCGTAACCCCTCGCTCCATGGACTGTTCCAAATCCCCTAAATTGCGGGTCTGGCCATAACTGTGAATTTGATCTCGATACTCCGCGACCTGAATTAGCTGGGAGAGGGATTTGCCTAATTCACTTAATACTTGGCGCAAAACAGTTTCATCCTGTTTTGAACTGCCAGTTGGAATCAATAAGCTGGCAGATTCGAAACGATCCCCCAATATTTTTCTGTAGGCCATGCTTTCTAAGCGGTAAACCGCCCGATATAAATTAGAATCACGGATTTGGCGCAAATAGCTCTTATAGACAACCGAAAGTTGAGCTGCAGAAGTTAGGCTACGATCTTTAGCCAACGCATCCAATTTTTTTAAGAGTTCGCTCGCCGAAGCAATCGAGGAGGGGTTTAGTTTCGGCTTGCGCAATGTTTTCAGAGCGATTTCCAAAGAGGAAGAGCTCCTCAACCATAAAATCAGCAGTAGAAGGCTTTCTCCGGCCTGAATTCTTCCAACCAGATTTGCCGCAAGCTCTGCCGCGCGCAATCTGCCTTGGCTTGAATCCCCAACGCTTGTCATCACCACCGATTTGAATTTTCGCCCTTGGATCAACCATCGCGTAGTATAAGGGTTTCTTAAATGTTCAAGCTCCTCGATTCTGAAGATATTGTCCCCAATGGAATAGAAACCGTTCTTCATTATCAGAGAAACAATATCTTCCATTGTATCTTTCACCTTTGAAAAAACTTGGTACTCCTGGGGTTCGAATATCGCAACGGAGACGGGAGGGGAAGCCGTTAAATTATGAGACATTGTGTAATAAGCCCGTATGAAAACGTAGGCAGCGGCGCCGTAGAACAAAATCTCTAACAGTTGAACTGCTCTGAATGGGAGAACAGCGCTTAAACACACCCCTGCAAGCAGGGCCATAATCGCCGTGGCGATAAGATAATTTTTTCTCAACTCAATGCGCGGCTCAATCCTAACCGCCCGACCTGCCTTTTTGAACAACGATGAAAAATATCTGTTCAACATCCGATCGTGAAGATAGAGCACTGCAAAAAATAGGAGCGTTCCCTTAAGCACTGCCCCGGAGCTGTCAACGGGAATCCCCAACGAAACCAGCGCCCCGATCACGAACAAAGCTGAAAAAACGGCGGCCATTCCACCGAATACAACCGAATCCAAAACCGGCGCAATATATTTTTCATACCACACCGGCCCTTTGAACACACTCATAAGGGAGTTGCGCAGGTCGCTATGCTCCAACGAGAGCAGACTGCCCCTCTCGAGTCTTTGCATGGCATTCTCCCGGGCTGCTGTCTCCTCCGGATCGCCCGCATCGCTTTCGGGCAATTCGACAACGCTTCCCACAGGCGCCTCGGCCTTAATCTCGGGAATTTCGCCCGCATCGGGGAGAATCGGTTCGACACCCTCTTGTTCAACCCCTGGGTAAGCGTACTCATAAAGCGCTTGAAGGACCTCGTAGATCAAACTGAAGCGCACCGAAGAATTTACAATCTCCTCGCGGCTGGAATTTCTTAAATAATCAAATGATTGACGCAGAGAGTCTGTTAATGTAATCAGATTCAAAATTTGCGCAAATTCGCTCTCTTGCAAAGCCCGCCGTATTCCGACAGGCCGCCCTAAAGACCGGCCGATAAGAGCTACCATATCCTTTTCATCCAGATTCTGCTGAAAGTGAGCGGTGTTTAAATTCACGGCAACGGACTCAGCGTTGTGGCGGGAGATTCCGAATAGTTGAATTAGAAGATCCGCCAGATCTGCTATTTCATCGGAGACTGGATATTCATCGTTTTGGAGGTTCAGTTCAATAATCTTCAGCTTGCGGTCGATGCTGTCAAGAGCGCTCCTGAACGCTTGCGGAGCTTTTAAATTCCGGTTGCTTTGTAGATTTTCTATAAAGGCGATGCCCTTTCGAATCAAGAACGCGCGGTTCACGGAAAACGCGGCTAGCTCGATGGCCGAATCCGTATTCAATTTTTCAGAAAATTTATGGTTTAATACCAACGCTAGATCCAACACAGCGCCGTCCACGTTCCCGTCCATGGCTTTAGGGAGCGCGGACTCTGCCTCTAAAACAATCCAAACGGCGTCCGCGAACGAAAGGCTCAACCTGCCGCTGAATTGCCCTTGGATCCCGTCGGCTAAAGCAGCGAGTTCTGGAGGCAGCCGAATCTCCGTCTCATCTGAAGCGTTTTTTGAAAGCATGGCGCGAACATGGCCCCTTGCTTCTTCTGGAGACATCCCTTCCTTATCAATAAAATATCTTGTCTGCACTTCAATGAGTTTGTCCAAGGCAATCTGATTTGAAATCCGTTCAAGAATTTCCATAGCGCCAGAGAAATCTAAAGACAACACTTTCATAATCCGCTCCAAAACCGGCGCCATGCCTCTGGTCCATTCCATCCTGTTAACGATCTCTGTGGCGTCCTCCAAGGCCACGACGGCGTTAACGCCAAATTCCGCGCCTAAGTAGTCTGCCAGAGCCGAAGCTCTCTGTCCATTCTCTTTGTCCAAGGTCAACTCCACAATCGCATTCGCCTCTTTAACGGCGCGTCTCTTATCTATTCTATACCTCTTTCGAAGGAATCCCGCTAAACTGTTGATCGAATAAACAGGATCAACGGCCACAATCCACTGCTCTAATTTCTCATGGATCTGGACGGCAAGGGAATGCGCGCCGATCAATTTCAAATAGCTGTACAGATAAGCCAACGACTCGCTATCCGCGGCCTCGCTCTTGAATACATCCTCCACAGTCTTGATGATCTGCGAAGAGGTCCTGCCCCAATCAATTTCAAATCCCTTCAAAAAGCTTTTAAGAGCCTGTTTCGTCTCCGGCGAATAGTTCGATTCATTTACCAAATCGCTTAAGCTTTTATTCTCTTTTGCGGCATCCGCTTCCAATTCCACGATGAGCTCCAGAGCGCTTAAAGGGGACTCATCCTCCAAAGTCTCCAGACTTACGATCAAGTTTACAATGTCTGCCGCGGAAGAGGCTTTCTGAATAGGGATAAACATCGACCCCCCCAAACGCTCCAAATAGGTGGGATCGTCCTCAATAAGTTCAAGCAGATCATCGAACCTTTGGGGAGCGGTAGTCTGCGGAGCGGGGCTAAATAATAGATTCATGAGGCGCTCAGCCTCTTTTGAATCGCGAATCAATTTATTAGAATCAACGTTCACCTCCGCAATATGGTGCAGAGCTTCCAATTTTGTGTCACCATCTCCCGCCGCCATCTCCGCTTTGATCTTGAATGCGAGCAGCTTCACTATTTTTTGTTCCTGATCGAAACTAAAATACAGCCGCTTCTTCCCATTTTTAATCCTATAGACTCCCAAGAGGTCTTTCCCTTGCGCTAAACCGTTCATCAAAGTTTTCGGATTGGCAAGACGTTGGCTTAAATTGGGCAGCATCGCATTGGCGATGTTCGTTTGCATGTTAGGATGAGATCGAACATCTTTAGAGAACTCTTCGCTGAAGACAATCTTATAGCCATGCCATTGGGGGTGGGTTACGGCCGGAATCTTTAGAGCCTTCGATTTTACGCCCTTGCCGGCGCCATTTAAAAGTATCTGCTCGAGGACGGCAGCGCTCATTCTCTCTTCGCTGGGGTGAGAAGCGTTGTGAATAAAGTGATATAGGGTGTGCGCAATGCCGTAACCAAGGTTGTTAATCAATGCCGTCACAAGAAACCCGGAGGCAGAATGCGGCAAAGATTGAACCACAAGAGCAGTGAGATCGGTCAAATATGGAAGAGGGATTTGAAGTCCTAAAGACAATGCGGCAACTGAGGATAAACTCAATGCAACGAAGTTGGCCTTCCCTGCAGAATTCCCAATCTTCTTGCCGGCCTTTTGGTGCAGCAGATCAAATAGATGCGTTCCTAAAATGCTGGAAAAACTTTGGGCAATCATCAAAATCAAAGAGACGGACATGGTTGTTTGGTAGGAGGCGCCAACAAAATTCCAATCGAAAAAGAATGAAAAGGGCGCGCCGATCATCATTGAGACCAGCAGCAAAATTCCACCGGCCACAACTACCGTTAAGCCTCCAATCAACGCCGCAAGAAGCGGGCTCTCCCAGAAAGGAGCAACCCCAATTTCGTACATATCTACCAGCCACTTCGGCGTTCCGTTGGGCAGCTTCACCATACTCATGCGGCTGGTCTTTTGTGAGGCCTTCACAATTTTGAACGCGCCGTGCTCAATTAAGCGATTCACGCGTTCCATCGATTGCGCGGGGATTTCAATGGCAGTTCTCATGATGGCCACAGACCAAACCGCCGTGGTTCGATAATCGGAAGGTTCCTCCCTTTGCATGGCAATGGCATTGGCCCTTTCACTGGTTCCAATGGGATTGGTTTGGCGAATTTCAAAATTGTTGGGGTCAAGCCGCGCAGAATTCAATTCAAATTTTAAATCCTCAATATTTCCGCTTTCCGACGCTATAACTCGAATGCCATTGACAATCCCGCCGAACACTTTCCCCTTTTTTAACCAACCCTCTTCCTTTAATAACGCTCTCTGCCCGCTTACTCCCTTCATCTCGTCCAAAATAACCGCCGAGGCCCGTAAAAAGCCCGGCGCGCTTCCTCCTTTAAGGATCCCGTTCAAGACCAACGGCGGAGACAGCGTGACCTTCTCCGGCAAAAATAGCTTCTCCAAGGGCAGAGCCTTTCTCTTGAACGCTTGAAGGGGATGGTAGTCTTTTGCGATCTCATCTGTATCCATCTGCGGGCGCACCGTAATGAAAGAAATATTTTTTCCCCTTAATATCTCTTCAATCCCCTTGCTGTGGTAGCCCCCTGCCACCAACACGGAAAGCGGCAAGCGATCACTGGAGCTCATTCTTTCAAGCAGTTTCTCTACAAAGATATGGTTTCGCTCGTGTGAGAGTTCGTTAAAACGGAATACATTTTCTAATAGGCTCGTGAGTTCGTTGGAAAGTGGAGTGGTTAGGGTTGAAAATTTGGCGCTGCTCTTGCGATATTCCTCCCACTCCTCAGGGCTTAACTTAAAATCAACCGCTTTCGACAACAGTCGATAGATTGTATCCTCCTGATATAATTTCTTCGCTGTCTCGCTGTTTTTAGTTAAATCGGAGTAGGATTCCTCCCCGCATTGTTTTAGTTCCTGAAACAAACCCTCCTGATCGATCCCTTCCACTAACGCAAGATAACGCATATAAGTCCGCATCTCTGTAGAGAGGGGCACCCCTGCTTTCTCGCACCGCGTGGTTAAAGCGCGGTAGAAATCCCCATAACCAATTCTTCCCAGACGATAAGCAATGCTTTCTTCCAGTAAATTCTTCAATTCCTCTGAAGTTAGCTTGTTGGACAACTCTTCCAAAACTTTCTTCTGTTCAATGCCCGCCTGTTTAAAATCGAGGCTCTTTTCGATTGCGTGGGCTTGAATGTACCGATTTAAATTCATACTCTTCTCAGGGACAAAGCCCGCATCCCGCAAACTCCCAACCCACCCAGCCAAATTCGTATTTCCGTTTTCATAATTCGTTCGCGCTTGATCTAAAGCGTAGAGATCTTTGGGATAGACGCGGATTTTGCGGTTTGAAATCTCTTTCCCCATCGCCTCAATTTCCTTCTGAACCTGTTTTTGACGGCGCAGAGTCTTTTTAAATGTTTCGATTTGTTCCTGATATTTTCTCTGATCTTCCACCCCAAAATAGATCGCCCCGCTTTGAATGGGCGCGCTTAAGGCCGCAACCTCCGCCCCGCTTAAGAGACCTTCCTTTAATAAAACGCCGGCCGCCTCGTTTAAAGTCCCCTTGTTGGGATAATTTCTAAACTCGTCCAGCCCCTTCATTCGCCCGTGCGCGCCTTCCAAACCAATGTACTTTGCGCCCTGCGCGGTTAGCTCTTTTAAAAGTAAAGCGATATTTTTTTGAACGCTGTAGATCCCGTGGGCATCTTGAATAAGAATCACAAGGGGTTTTCCTGCGGCAACATAACTTCTTTCCATTTGCCCGTAGGGTGCTAAACGGGAGACAATCTCGAACGGCAGGCCAGATGGAACGCGAGACTTAAAGGGACTTATCTGTAGATTCGGGAGTGGCGTTAGGAAACTGTTAAAACTTAAGGAAGTGCCCGCCAAAGAGGCAAGTTGGATGGGCTCTTGTTTGCTCTGGAATTCTTTGACAGCCTTCCGCCGTTCGTCCCAGAGGGAAGCCTGCGCAAAGGGCGCGGCGATGACGCTAAATAAAAAACTGATCGCCACAACTCCCGCGGTTGTCTGCAACCAGTTTCTATTTTTTTTATCCATCCAAAACTGAATCATGCGAATTTAAAATCTCTTTTAACGCGCGCGTGCAAGTGCCGTTTTGCTTTTAGAAGATAAGTGTCCGTATATAAATAAAACAGTTTCTTATCCATACACCCATAGTATAGATAAACACGCCCACCATTGTCTTAAACTTTTTGTAACAATTTTGTAACAATTTTTGTGCGATGATATAATCCGAAAGAGAGAGTTGTGTGAAAATATATTTCTAAGTTATTGGTGGTTTAAATAGAAAAATTAGGGCTACAGAAAATCACTGGAATTTTATTGTCCATCATAAACATTTAGAAATTGAAGGGATGGAACAAACTGTAGTTTACGATAAACTGGGAAATACTTTAGATGTTTGGTTCACCAAACCTCAAAAAGTGGTTTGTGAAGAAGTTGGGCATGGAGTTGTTCTTAAAAAAGATAAGAAGGGTAATGTTATTGGATTCGAAAAGATTAATTTTTTTGAGAAAACAGTTTTATCTCAAATAAAACAAATAGCAGTTGAAAGTTTAGTCGCATAGCTCTATCCAAAATCATACTCCCAACATTAAGCCTGGGTCTTAAACAATTCCGGTTTTTCTAACTTCTCCAAATCCTCTGTTTTTAGGTTTTTTCTTGAATGGTGAGTTCCCCGCTCCTCCAATGGTTTATATACCACGGAGCTGTTGAGTTGCGCAGGGTTAACTTGGCGGAGAAAGGTTTAGAGGATTTTAAAATTAAATATGGGTTGGAAAAATTGAATAGAGCGATAAAAAATGGGCAGTGGGTGTATGAGGATCTGGGAATAATAGATCCTGGCTAAACTTTTTTGAGTATATGTCCTGGATTAGCGCGTTGCAAACACTGTTAATAAGTTATATCTTTTAATCGAGATACGGAGATATTATGATTACTCAAACGATGATAGATATAATAACCGCAGTTTTAAAACAGCACGGAATTACTAAAGCGAGTCTCTTTGGTTCCTTCGCGCGAAATGAAGAGACTGAAAATAGCGATGTGGATATCCTAATTCAACCTCCCCAAGGGATAACATTATTCGGTTTAGCCGGAATCTATTGTGATTTAGAAGAAAAACTCCATCGGAAGGTTGATCTGGTTAATTATCGTTATATTAAACCAAGACTTAGGGAAATAATTTTAAGAGACAAAGTGGATATCTTATGACTAAAAGAGATCCCAGAGCTTGTATCGAAGATATCCTCAAACATAGCGACGATGTTCTTACTTTATCTAAAAATATCTCTAAAGAACAATTTGAATCTAATTTAGAGAAACAATATGCGCTTTGCCGTTGTATTGAGATTATTGGAGAGGCGACTAAAAGACTGCATGCGGTTGACCCTTCTTTCCAGGAGCGTTTTCCCGAAATTCCATGGAGATTAATGGCGAGAATGCGTGATATTTTAATCCATCACTATGAAGAATCCGAATTAGACACGATTTGGAATACAATCCAAAAAGATATTCCCATTCTGCACCAACAAATTAAGAGAATATTAGAGCAACTAGATGGAAAATAAGGTAATTGTGAATAAAATGCGACAGGAAGATAAAAATCTACTATTAGAATTCAAGCAACGACTGCCATTAGCAGAAGGGATATCACACAAAGAAGTAGAAAAAAGATTATCTAAATGGCTAAAGAAATAAAGTGGTCTCCTATTTAGACAAGTAAGAAAAAATGTCAACCACAAATCCATATAAGCAAATCCTTTCCAAATTTAACCAAAATAAAGTCAATTAAAAGAAATGTTGAAAAAAGGAATTTAGTTAATGGGAACAGCGCTGGTAGATAAAGTTTGGGATCTGCATAAAGTTAGAAGGCTGCCGAATGGGAAGGATCAAGTTTTTATTGGTCTTCACCTCATTCACGAAGTTACCAGCCCTCAGGCGTTCCAAATGATTCGGGAAGAGAAATTAAAAGTTCTGTTTCCTAAAAATACGTTCGCCACGGTAGACCACATTGTTCCTACGGAAGATCAATCCCGCCCGTTAAAAGACCCCTTAGCCGAAGAGATGTTAGTAGCGTTAGAGAAAAATACCAAAGATTTCAACATTCAATTTTTCAATTTTGCCTCCTCTAAACAAGGAATTGTGCATGTCATTGGGCCCGAGCTCGGCCTAACCCAACCGGGCATGACGATCGCCTGCGGCGATTCCCACACCAGCACGCACGGAGCTTTTGGAGCGCTCGCTTTTGGAATTGGCACCACCCAAATTAAAGATATTTTAGCCACACAAACTCTCGCTTTAAGCAAACCTAAATCCCGTAGAATTAATATTACAGGAAAATTGAATAAGGGAGTTTACGCGAAAGATGTTATCTTAAACATTATTCGTCTTTTGGGAGTCAACGGCGGCATTGGCTTTTGCTACGAATATGGCGGCGAGGCGATAGACCGCATGACCATGGAAGAACGCATGTCCCTCTGCAACATGTCCATCGAGGGGGGAGCCAGAATGGGTTACGTCAATCCCGATGACACCACATTTGAATATCTTAAAGGAAAAGAGTTTTCCCCCAAAGGAGAAGCGTTCGATACAGCGGTATCCTGGTGGAAAAAGATCGCTTCAGATAAAGATGCCCATTATGACCATGGTGTTAACATCGATGGTTCCAAAATTGAACCAATGGTTACCTGGGGCATTAATCCGGGCCAAGCGATTAATATCAACGAAAATTTACCGGAAGTTAAATCCTTAAACGCCTCCGAACGGGAAACAGCGGAAGAAGCGTACAAATATATGTCCCTCCCCGCCGGAAAACCGGTTAAAGGGATACCCATTAACGTTGCTTTTATCGGCTCTTGCACCAATGGAAGAATTTCAGATTTACGGGAAGCCGCCAAAATTGCCCGAGGGAGAAAAGTTTCCAAAAAAGTGAAAGCGCTGGTGGTCCCCGGATCACAGCAGGTGCAAAAAGCGGCGGAAAAAGAAGGTCTCGACCAAATCTTCAGGGAAGCCGGCTTTGAATGGCGGCAAGCCGGTTGCTCCATGTGCTTAGCGATGAACCCAGACAAATTACAAGGAGATCAATTGTGCGCTTCTTCCTCTAACCGAAACTTCAAAGGGCGACAAGGGAGCTCCACAGGAAGAACCATGCTCATGAGCCCCGCCATGGTAGCGGCAGCCGCTATCAACGGCGCCGTTTCCGACGTAAGAGAATTTTTATGATCCCTTCTAAACAAATAAAATCTGTAAGCGGGCGGCCCATTCCTCTCCCCGGGAACGATCTCGATACCGATAGAATTATTCCAGCCCGCTATTTAAAGTGCGTCACTTTTGATGACTTGGGCCAGTATCTTTTCTATGATGTCCGCTTTAATTCCGACGGCTCTCAGAAGGAGCACCCTCTTAACAATGAGAAATATAAAGGCGGGACTATCCTTATCGTCAATAGAAATTTTGGCTGCGGTTCCTCCAGAGAACATGCGCCCCAATCGATTCTGCGGTATGGGATAAAAATGATTATTGGAGAATCTTTCGCGGAAATTTTTGCGGACAATTGCACCGCCATCGGCTTACCCATTGTTATAGCTCACTCGGGAGATATCTCCAACTTAATGGCATTCGCGCAAGACGATCCTGCCTGCGAAATTAAAGTGGATTTAGAAAAACAGGAAGCGGCTTACGGAGATTTCACCATTCAAGTAAATCAACCGGAATCGGTAAAGAAAGCTCTGCTCGCCGGAACATGGGACTCTACTCACGAACTCCTAAGCGCGAAAGAGCAGATAGAATCCGTAGCAAAAAATCTGCCTTACCTCCAATTTAGGTCTTAACCCAAATAATTCAGTTGGAGAGCGGAATTCGAATGAAAATCTGGCATTTTTTTCTTCACAAAAAAGTTCGCACATACTCTGCAAGTATGCTTGAACTTTTTTGTTTCGAAAAAAAAGCCATCTTTTCATTCTCGGTTCTCGCTTCCAACTGAATTATTTGGGTTGTATGAAAAAGGAAATTTTACTCGAAAAGGTTTCCGAAAAATCAAAAGTGAAGCCCCCCATTGCTAAAAAAGTTATCCGTTCTCTCATTCAGGCCATTGGAGAATCCATTCAATCCGGAGATAAAGTAACTTTAACAGGGCTGGGCACTTTCCGTATTAAAACCCGTAAATCTAAAGTAGCCCGCAATTTACAGACGGGAGAAGTACTCCAACTCCCCACCGGCAAAAAAATTTCCTTTAAACCCAGCCTCTCCTTTAAGCGCCTGCTTAAAACTTAAGGAGTTCCAAAGGCGATATTTTTTTTGGGTTTAAATAAACCTAAAGCCGCCGCGATATAAACCAAATAACGCGTAATGTGCAGCAACAACATAATTGTCATTGAAGCCAGCCAGCCAAACCGTTTATAAAAATAATGGGCCATATCTTTACGATAAAGAGTGGAGATATGCTTCCAATTCGCCTTGTTGATGCTTTGGTGCTGGGCATGCGCTAAATGGCCCTCGTAAAGATAATAAATTTCCCACCCATATTGGCGTAGTCTTAGACAAATATCATTTTGTATCGCGTAGAGATAAAATTTTTCGTCGTAGAGGCCCGCTTGGTCGAGCGCTTCCCTTCTAAATAAAACCGCCGTATCTACAATTTCCACAGCGCGGGAACTTTTTCTATCCCACTCGCCATACTCAAAATTGTAAGTCAATTTTCTCAATGTCTCTCTAAAAAATTTTCCTAAGAAAGTAAAATTGAGCAGCGAAAATAAAAAGGAATGGTCCCTGCTGTAACATTTAGAAAAAAAATCGCCGTTGGGATAATAAAAGGGGCAGCCTAATACCGCCACTCTGGGATTTTTATCCATATACTCCACCATCTTCGCCAAAAAATTATCAGTAAATTCTAAATCGGCATCCCCAATAAAGACATACCGGCCAGAACTGGCGCGAATGCCTACGTTAAACCCTTTTGCCACAAAAAGATTTTCTTGATTGGCAATGAGATGAGCTTGAGGGAATTTTTCTTTTACCATTGCAGCGCTCCCATCCTGAGAAGCGTTGTCTACCGCCCAGACATCAAAGGAAATAGCGCTGGTATGCCGATAAACGGAACGCATACACCGCTCCAGATAATCTTTGGTATTGTAATTAAGGAGGATAACGGAACAATCCATAGGGAACACTAGAACTTTAAAAATTTTTTATAGCTTCGACAACTTTTTTTCTATCTTCGTCGGTAACCCACCAACCCACCGGGATACAAACCATGCGCCGAGTAAATTCCGTAACGCCCGGAAGGTCCGCTTTAAAATCTTTAAACATGGTGTGTTGGTCATTTCTGGCATGGACGGAAGAAACCTGAATATTTTGTTCGTTCATCGCGCCCATGAGAGCTTGTTTTTTATCGGTTAGAAGGGTGTAAATCCAATAGCTAGAAAGTCTATTTTCCTCTCTTAAAGTAATTTCTATCCCTTTTATTTTTTTTAATTCCTCGTCGTAGAATACGGCATTCCCCCGATGCCGCCGAATAATGCCATCCACCTGTTTTATTTGCTCTAGCCCGATAGTGGCTGCCACATCATTCATATGAAATTTATAACCGTACTCTACCACATCTTCCTCGCAACGAAAATCTTTGCGGGAGCCTTCCCGGTTAATCCCATACCAGCGCAAAAGTTTTCCCCGTTTATGGTCTTCCGCATTCTTGCAAATGAGCGCTCCCCCATCCACCGTGGTTAAATGTTTAATCGCTTGAAAAGAAAAACAGATAAAGTCCGAATGGTTCCCAATTTTTTTCCCTTTATAGGTAGAACCAAACGCGTGGGCGGCATCTTCAATTACTTTTAAACCATGGCGTTGAGCGATCGTATTGATTGCATCAATCTCGCAGGGATACCCTCCCCAATGCACCATAATAATCGCTTTTGTTTTTTTATTAATTTTACGTTCGATATCCAGAGGATCCAGATTTCCCGTCTTAGGGTTAACATCCGCCCAAACAATTTTTGCGCCAAAAGCTAAAATGGGTTCGTTTGTGGCGGTGCAGGTCATGGGAGTGCTTATGACTTCGTCTCCAAAACTAACATTGGCTAACCGCAGAGCGAGCTGAATGGCAGAAGTGCAGGAATTAAGAGTAAGAACTCGGGGACACCCGATCCATTCGGAAAGTTTGGCTTCAAATGCATCTACTTTAACCCCTTGTCCAATGTACCCACTCATTAAAGTTTGTTGGAGCGGCTCCATAACCGATTCCGGCATAAAAACTTTAAAGAGAGGAATCATGCCACTCCTCCCTTAAGAGGGACATTAAAATATAATCATGATATTTCCCTTCTCTAAAAATAGCTTTGCGATAACATCCTTCCTCTTTAAATCCCGCTTTTTTGTAGACGGTTCTTGCCGCGCCGTTAAATTCTAAAACGAGCAGCCAAAGGCGGTGCATATTTAAATATTGAAAGCAGTACTGGACTACCATTTCCATAATCTGAGTGCCCAATCCTTTACCGCGGAGCTCTTTTGCCACATCGCAGCCCACCCGCACGCTGCGATTCGCCCAATCGAATTCATCCATACGGATAAGACCCACAAATCTGTTCTTTAGATTATAAACGGTGAAATACCGTTTACTTTTTTTTTGTTTGGAGAGCATTTTAAGCCAACTTTTTTGGGATTCCGCATCAATTAAATCGATATCGGTGAGGTTCCTCCATGTGGTAGGATCGTTCCGCAACTTAAGGATAAGCTCCAGATCTTTCTCTTCTACAGGTCTAAAATACAAGTTTTTGTACTTAAACATAGCCCCATTGTATATAATGGAGACTTATAACGGAACCCTTTTGTCATTGCGTGCCCAGAGAAATTTGCTAGAATTGTGGTTTCCTATATGAAAGAAAAGGTGAAGATTCGAGGCCTCGCCCGGATAGCAGGTTGGATGTTTGCTGGTTGGGGAACTATTGTGGTAGTCCTTGGACTTTACCACGCTTTCTTTGGAGAACCGGAAGCAAATTATTATTCCCCGCAAAAATGGGATTTTGTCACTCAGGATCAATGGCTGCGATGGAGCGGTTTTGAAGTGGCCTATGGCCTCGGCTGTATTGGGATTGCTATCCTTTGCTGGGAGTACTCTAAACGCTTACCGGAATGGATTTTAAGAGAAAAAGAACTGCCAGACTATGATAGAACCTTCTAAGAAACTACAAAATCTGCCTCCCTATTTTTTATCGAGAATTAACCAGC